>NZ_BADU01000161.1:0-184 GCF_000239875.1 Pseudoalteromonas sp. BSi20311
TTTGGAGCCTGGTAATGTCCTACTTTCACATAACAAATGCTACACTATCATCGGCGCTGTTTCGTTTCACTACTGAGTTCGGCATGGGGTCAGGTGGGTCCAAAACGCTATTGTCACCAAGCAAATTTGGTGTCAGTCCGTATCGCTACGCACTAACTAAAATTTGGAATTTCTGATAATAAAA
>NZ_BADU01000160.1:0-561 GCF_000239875.1 Pseudoalteromonas sp. BSi20311
CAGGGTTGAGCGGTAATCATCGTCTAGCCCTGCCATTTTCTTTTTCCTCGCCATACTTGCTGACTTAGATGCATCTTGTTTAAAAAGCGCCATGGCTATCTTTCGCATTACATTAAACATTAATGGCCCTTGAAGTTTGCGTATTCTCGATTCATCTTCTCTGAAGTTCATATCAAGCATCCAATGCATGCTTTCAACCTGCCAGTGACTGCGTACTGCATTGAGTGCTTGCGCTGCATTTAAGTCTAATGAACTTATATACCAGCGTGTTTCAGTGGTATCCGACCCTGCCGACTTATCATGAACTTCAGCCCTGACCTTAATAATACTCGTTAAGCCAGGCCAACGATAATCCTTGCCTAGCCAGCTTTTATCTATAAGTAACTGCTGGCATGTACGTGTTTCAACACGCCCATGTCCTGAGCTTATTTCGGTATGTTCATCACAATTATGCTTAGTTAACCTTTCACGCTCGCACTTGTGCCACCACGCTTCTAGTTCCTTTTGCATGCCTGAATGATTACCTTTAAGTGCAAGAATATAATCTGCTTTTTGTTGGAT
>NZ_BADU01000159.1:0-279 GCF_000239875.1 Pseudoalteromonas sp. BSi20311
TAAAAAGTAAGTCTGCGTAGATCCGCCGATTATAACCATTCAGTAAAGAATGGTGGGTCATGATGGACTTGAACCATCGACCAATGGATTAAAAGTCCACTGCTCTACCAACTGAGCTAATGACCCGCTCTGTGTCTAACTGCCATTAATTCATCCTGAAGCGTGGGACCGGCTCGTCGTCCTGACTCGCGTTCATAAGACTGCGAAACTTCGTTTCGGTTCTTATTCACCCAACTGAGCTAATGACCCGCTCTGGTTTACTTATAAAAAAGTAAGGCT
>NZ_BADU01000158.1:0-35725 GCF_000239875.1 Pseudoalteromonas sp. BSi20311
CCTTTAGCTTTTTATTTAAAAGCAAAAAAGCTCAGAACGGTTGAAGATATTTTAGAACATGGAAATCGCTACTATTCCCTAAATATTTTTATGGCGCTTCATGGTTTACTTCATTATGGCAGCGTATTTTTATTTGATTGGTATGCAAAACGGTATAATTTATTAAGTGATAGAAACAAGGTACCAGCTCACGTCTCGAGATTATTTAAAGTGTATTTTGTAATTTTTATGCTTTGCGCACTATTAATGTTTTCATCTGTATTATTTGAATAATGGTTTTAGGTGATGGTAAGAGGAATGACGGCTGCTAGCTTACAGAGTAATTCAATATCAAAATTAAAGTACAGTTTAGCTTGTGCTTTAGCTATAGTATCAAGTGTTATTAGCTACTCATCATTAGCATTTACAATGTTAGTTATGCTTTGGCCTTACGATGCTATGAATGAGCTTGGGCCTAGAGTTATCGTTTTTTTTATTGGCATATGTGTGTTTATCTTTCTTGGAGCGCTCATATCTGCAGGTAGAAACTGGGTTATTAAAGTTTACCGCTCAGTTGCTGAGTGCTCTATAGCTGTGCCCCTCATTTATATTTTGGGTTTAATATTTGAGCAAAAAAATGAACGTTCATTTAATGGTTTAGAGCTTTCAGTTTTATTTATAATTTTTAATTCATTGATATTGCTATTTTTTAAGAGTAAGTATTTAAAGGTGAGTGTTAATGTTATTAAAAGGCTTAAAAGACGGCAGAAAAAGCAAATGGAATACTTAAAAAGCTTTAGTCACAAAAACAAATGAGAGTAACTCAAATCAGTATTTGTAACGTGTACGGCGACCGCAATCTATTTTGCTATGTCTTCGGGCTCACACATACGAGACTAACACTTATCAAAGCTACAAAAGCCGTTGCAGCAATGCAACGGCTTTTTTGTGTGTGTTTAAACATTTTAGACGCACAGCTTGCTGGCGCGTGGGCGCAAACTCGATTAGTGTTTTAGGTTTTCACCACCGATAGAGTTAGTGCGTTTCGCACTTCTAGAATTTAGAAACCTTATTCAAGGTTTTGTCGCGCTGGCGACGGCAGCCAAAGAGGGGCTGCCGCTGACCCCTCTCTGGACTCTCCCAGCGCACCCGAGCATCACGCTTAATCCTTCAAATAATTAATTGATGTGAACGTAAACGGCGAAGATAGGCCATCCATGGCCTAGTTTCGCCTTATCGCGCATCCATGCGCGACATTACTCATCAATTGCTTATTTTCAGGGCGTGATGACGGGGGAGGTAAACGCGAGATTGAAGCTTGGCTTTAGCAAGTAGCAAGCTCTAAACCGATAGACCTTAAAATACAGAATTTGTTTATATTACATACTATTTTTAATCTAATTTTAATCTTCCCGCAAAGTCTTTTTTAGATATTTTCAATAACATACCTATCCATAGCCCAATTTATATTTGTGGGGCAGTTAGTTTTATAACGGATTGAGTAAATATCATAGTAATGGTTGCATGCCCTTGCTATCACACTTTTATTACGGTGCTATCAGCTAAGTTTGAGTGTGGCGAGTAATAAAGCAATGCATTGGAATAATGAATTTAAATTTACTGCCTCACATTCATTGTTCAAGTTATACATAAGGAATGAAAATGAAAGCCACCAATACGAAAAAGCTGATTTTTTGCAACAGTACCTATGCTGTTGCTTTGTCTGCAATGGTTTTAACAACAGGTACAGTTTATGCCAAATCTGTCGCTGACAGTGTTATTGCTGAACAACGAGAGATGTTACAAAAAAATACTGAGGGTAAGGGGTTTGGCCCGCAGTCGCCTCGCGATATTGATCAAGACTATGGCACTAATTTACGTAATTTTGCTGAAGCGCCTAATCGCAGTAATCTAAATTTATGTAATATCCATTTCCATAAAAACGCTGAACACAAAGGGGGGGAATTTACCACTTATGCTGGAAATGGTGACGGCAAAGGTACTAATACCGGTTACGTTTATAATGGAAAGTTAACTGCTGCACAGTTAGCACCTGTTAAAGCAAAAATATGCGCTGCCAAGGGCAATTCACTTCAGGTTGGTGACACACTTGAGGTACATTTTGTGTATTCTTCAGCGCAAGTTAAACCTGCACCAACGCTTGGTGCATGCTTAACTGAAAGCACAATGAATCCAAGTCTTAGAGTTGAAGGGCAGGTTATTGTGTTAGCAAACGATAAGTATGCACTGGATTTTGATGATCTCACGGACATTGAGCAAGTTAATGGCTATTACCAAGCGCCAAATATACCTATTAATACGGGAGTAGCAGTTGAGTACTTAGGTTCAACAACCGGACCTGGATACAATAAAAAAGCATCACCATTACAAGTTAGCTGGAGTGTTAGACCCCAAGTTGCTGTTGTTGATATTAACAGTGTGGGTAAATGGTGTGATGATAATGAATTTAATGAAGACCATGCTCATGGTGTACGTAATTTGGTTCAAAATCCTAAATTACTTTCACCAATTGTTAAGTGATCAAGCTATTGCAAAGCACGAGCTAACAATTGTTAGTTCGCGCTACTTTAACCCAATACGGTAACCATTACCGCGTAATGTTTGGATCACTAATAAGGGATCTTTTTCTAACTTTTTTCTTAATCTGCTGACGTAAACATCGATGATATTGGTGTTAGGGTCACTATAGGTTTGCCATACGCGACTTAATATTCGCTCCCTTGAAAGGACTTTATTTTGGTTTTCAGTAAAATATAGTAGTAACTCAAACTCTATTTTAGTCAGTGCTAATTCTTCACCATTGAGTAACGCTATTCGCTCTTGTAATGCTAACTCTAAATTACCAACGCGTATGGTTGGTGGTACTGTTTGTTGGGGGGCATTCATGCGTCGTTTCAACGCTAATACCCGAGCTAATAACTCATCGAAATCAAATGGTTTACACAGATAATCGTCAGCCCCCATTTCAAGGCCTTTGACACGTTCAGGCACTTCATCTAAAGCTGTTAGCATTAATACCATCGGTGGGTTAGGTAATGTTTTTATTGATTCTAGTATCGATAGACTATCGGCAGCACCAAACAGCCTGTCTAGAATCACTATTTGTGGTGCGTTTTTCTTTATTGACGGAAGCACTTCATGAAGTTCATGTAAACTTGTGCATGTGTAGCCTTCAGCCTTAAGGCCTCGTGATAAAAAATTAAGAAGAGGCACTTCATCGTCAGCCAACAGTATATTCATGTTATGTCCTCAATAGGTAAAATGATTGAAAATATCGAGCCTTGCCCTTGAGATGACTCTACCACTATACTGCCGCCGTGAGCCTCGACAATCACTTTTGCGATAGGAAGACCGAGCCCGAGCCCTTCATTATGTTTACTAAATCGGACAAACCGTTCAAATATATTATCAACTTCGGCGGCTGATATGCCTTCGCCATTGTCTTTAATTGCAATTGTCAGTAATGAATCAGACTTTGTTAGCGATACTTCTACTGCTTGATTGGCCTTTGAATATTTGATGGCATTGTCAATCAAGATTGAAAGTACTTGCTGTAATCTTTGTTTATCAATGGTGGCAATCACGTCATTTAAATCAGGCGCTGCTATTAATGTGATCGCACGGTTAACCTCAAGCTTTTTCCATTTTGCGACTTCTGACTGAAGTAATGGCATTATCTGCACGGGCGCCACTTCTAAATTCAGCTGATTCATCTCGGCACGAGTGAGTAGCAATAAATCATCCACTAAGCGGCTTAAATTTACAGCTTGCTCAAGTATGGAACTTAAAGTTTGATTATAGTCATCTTCAGAAACAGAGTGCATTCTTAGGGTGACTTGTGCCTCGCCACGAATAATTGTTAATGGGGTTCGTAACTCATGTGAAACGTCAGCGATAAATTGCCGGCGGCGTGAATCAATTTTGGTGAGTTGTAAATTTGCTTCAGTGAGTTCACTGGTGCGCTGCTTTACTTCTAATTCTAACTGTTTTCGTGACTTCGCCGCATTTTCTTCATGAGCTTGAAGCCTTAAAGCGAGTTGGTTGATTGATGTTGCAAGCTCTTCAAATTCATCATCTAGCGTAACCGATATGGGTTTTTGATAATGACCAAGAGCAATAGAATTGGTTGCATTTGCAATCAGTATAAGGGGTTGATACAGCTGATTAAAAAGCCAGTAACAGCCATACAGTATCAGTGGTATGGATAATGCTCCTAAGCCTAATGCAAACCATAAAATAGTGGTGTTGAGAGCATCAATTCGAGCGTTAATTGCAGCTACAACATGAGTTTGTCTGGAAACAGCAGAATTAATGGCTTCTCTAAATTGGTCATCAATAGTTACTTCTAGCAGTCGGCGAAGCTGTGCTTGTTGACTAAGCGGAGCTTTATTGTCGCTAACTACTACGGCCCTAAACTCAACGGTTATTTCATCGATCAGTCTTACCAGTTCATCGGTATCTTCTACGCTTCCTTTTGTAAAAGATAGGCCAAGCGCATCACGTTGTTCCTGCTCTAGTTTTCGTATTTGACTGATAGACTGCTGAATTAAGTTTTGTTTTTTTCGAACATAAGCTTGGTTAGCATTTCGTCCAAAAATAATTTCATCTGTGAGTTGTTTAAACAGTCGATATGAAATACTCGATAACTTTTCGTGTTCTACCAGTAACGACTGTGCAATGTTACTTTGGTGTAAGTTTTCACGCGTCAAGTGTGCAGAAATAGCAGTGCTTAACAATGCTAAAAATAAAATAAACGCGGTGGTTAGGCCAAAATAAAATAATTTACGCTTGTACATGCTGATTGACTGGTTTGAAAAAATCTTAACTAGGTTACATGCAGGGCTTAGCCATAGCAATAGCGCAACTCAGTTGTGAGCTCAGGCCTTGAGTTTTGACTTTCCCTTTTGAAAAGCCAAATAAGTGAGCTCTACTGACTCATTTCTGTTTACTCTTCTTTTAGCTAGAGCTCTCGTTATAAAATCTATGAGTGACCCTACTTCTCTAGCGGAAAACCCACTTAAATCGATTCTGATTTTACTGTAGGGTTACATAATTAAAGCCAAAAGGAAGACCCGCTGTATTTTATTAAAAGGTGTAGCTCAGTCTCTGCACTTAACTATTTACTCTTCAGCGCTAAATACTATATCGCCTTGCAATACAGTCATTAAGAGTTTCGTCTTTGCTATATCATCGGGAGACAAACGTGTAATATTTTTCTCTAAAATAGCAAAATCTGCTGATTTTCCTACGTTAATAGAGCCTGTAATGTCTTCTATTCCAAGACTCACTGCAGCGTTGATGGTATATGCATCAATAGCAGCTTTTATATTAGGAAGTCCCGTATTCCCCATTCTTAAACTATTCGCGATACCAACAAGCGGATTTAACTCATGAACATTCCAGTCACTGCTTAGTGTTAAATTCGCCCCAGTATTAAAGATAGCTCTAAGGTTCATCAATGAGTTGGCTCTTTTTGCACCTAAAAAGATTTTAGCCCATGAATGATCATGAGTAACAACGTACTCAGAACCGACTTGAAAATCAGCGGTTACATTCAACTTAGCAAAGCGATTGACATCCTCTGGGTCTACAAGCTCAACATGGGTAAGAGTGTACGGCTTGGTTGAACCGTTACCGCGCGCATGTTCAACTGCGTTAAGCGACTCACGAACAGCCCCGTCTCCAATCGCATGAATATGTGCGCTATAACCGATTTTATCCAGTGCATCTAACCAAGTTTTTATTTGGCTAGGTGAAATATAATTAATACCGTAAGGTTCATCTGGTATGTAAGTATCTAAATACGGTGCTAACGTTTTCGCTGTGCCATTGATCGTAATACCATCGCTATATATTTTTACTTGATCAACTAATAGCAGGCTAGATGTATCACTTGATTGAATTTTTTTCAGAAAGGCTAACTGAGGTCCCATCGAATCGGCAGGATAAATCCATGGGCGCATTGATACTCGGGCAGTTAAGTTGTCGTCTTTTTCTGCTTGCTTCCATACTTCATACCAGCCGCGTTTCCAATAGAGCCGTCCGTCACCAATAGTCGTAATGCCATATGATGCTGATTCTTCAAGACCTGCTATTAAGCCGTCATAGCTTTGCTCAAATTGATCCTCTAGACTGTTCCAGGCCATCTCCATCACGATATCGCCAGCATTATCAAATAAGATGCCGTTAAGTTCACCGTTGTCTGGATCTTTAAGAATCTTTCCGCCTTGTGGCTCAGGTGAATTTTTAGTGATACCTGCAAGTTCTAGTGCTGCAGAGTTGACCCACATTGAATGTGAAGTTTGCTCCATTATCACAACAGGACGAACAGGAAAAATACGGTCGATCACCTCCAAAGGTGTTTGAGTATTATATTCATTGATAATGGCATCTAACGAAAAACCATATCCCATCAGCCACCCTTTGGACTTGCTATTTTTACTGCAAGCTTTTAAGTAAGGAATTTGGCCTTCAAGTGTAGCACTCATACTGAGCTCACAGTTACCACCCGCTTCAGAAGCAGCTTCAAATACATGGTTATGGTTATCAATAAAACCGGGCATTACATACGCATGTTCGAGATCGATAACTTCAGTTTTTTGATTACTATATTTTTTAGCATCAGATTCTTTACCTACGAACAAGATATTTCCATCATAAATTGCAATTGCATTAGCGTTTTCATGACCGTGAATTTTTGCGTTTGTTAAGATCATATCGGCTTTTTCAACAGCCATTCCATTCGAGCTTATAATTAAACTCGCTATCAGTGTTAAAAAGGGAATTCGGCTCATCATTTATTCCTTTCGTATCCCACAGTTATCGTGAATATAGTGAGTGATTTGTTTTGCGTTAGATAAAAACTAGAGAAACAAAGTAACAAAAGCAAAATAGTAAGTATAAGAAAACAAGATAGAGACTAGGGCCAGTTGTCTTTAGAGGTTAAATCTTCAGCGGTGTGTTTGTTTTTCTAGGCAATTCTAAGCCAGTGGTGCGAGGCTATTCCTCATAAATATCTGATAACGCGCATAAATACCAAACACGCGCTGCCCAAAGGGTGTTACCCGGGGGCGATTTACTCTTTGTTGCCTACATGAATGGTGGTAAGGGGCGTGAGCAGGACGCGGAAGCTTTGCGATTTTTACTTAGCCCACTAGGTTACAAACCTCGTGCCGCGGTTAAATTGTCCCTAGTTTGAACAAATATTAATCCGCAAAGGCCAACAGACCCTAATCTAAAACGTTTATTAGCTTTTAATCTGCGTGATCATCTTTCCCTAGCAAACCCTCAATGTAGGCGAGCTCTTCGCTAAAAACGCCACAAAAAAATGCACTTTGTTCAACGCTTACTGCTTCATCAGATTGGGCTTTGTAGCTTTGCTGGCATCTGACAAGTTCACAGGTTAACCATTGGCATACATTATTTGCTGCGCTTATGGCTGCTTTTAAAAAAGAGGGCCATTTTATTTTTTGTAAATTAAAGCGATAGAGCATTACGGCGATATCGCTATAGGCTTTGTGCTCAAGTGATGGTGGGTTATCACTCTTTAAATTAGCACTGTTTAACAGTTTACTGTTGAATAGTGCTTGTTGCAGTGCGACTTGCTGTGAATTGCTTAATAAAGTCGTTGTCATAATACGTGATTAGCCTTGGTTACAATGAAAAATAGCATTTAGTATTAAAGGTTAAGCAAGACGTTTTATGACTCATGCAGCACCAAAAAATGCAGCAACAGTGATAACAAAATTGGCCTGACTCTTTACTGAATTAATAAAATACAATTGTAATTGATTGGATAGTTTTGAAGAATAAAGTTAAAGATACTGTTCTTCTCTAAAATGAATTTTATTCAAAACTGCGTTATTATTTTATTACTTTGAGCAACTGCTAGGATCACCTTGAATTACTTAGCCCATCTTTATTTAGCACAGCCTACGGCTGATTCTCACTTTGGGAATTTGTTGGGAGATTTTGGTGGTCAAAGGCAGTTAACACATATACCGGTAACTGTTAAAAGTGCGCTAGATAATCATTATTTAGTGGATAAATTTACAGACGCACATCCTTTAGTTAAAGAAGCAAAACAGCTTTTTTCACCTAAGCGCAGGCGCTTTGCAGGCGTGGCTGTTGATGTGGTGTTTGATCATTTTCTTATTCAGCATTGGCGGCAGTTTAATAACCAATCATTAATTGATTTTAAGCACACCAGTTATGGGCTTTTGGATAAGCGTATACCGGTAATGCCTACACGAATGCAACGTGTGGTAACTAGTATGACGCAAAACGATTGGTTTAAAGAGTACGAAAGCGTTGATGGAGTGGGGCTGGCGCTTGATAATATTGCTAAACGAATTCGCTTTACTAATACTTTTTCTGGCGCTGCTGAAGATATATCTCGCCATTACAATGAGCTAGATGGGCTTTTTTTGGCGTTTTTCCCAGAGCTAATTAAGCACGTTAATGAGTTTAATTTGGAAAGCACACCAAAGTAGAGTGCGCTTTCACTATAAGTGGTTTAGTCGTCCGGCCCTTTTAAGGTAAACACTAAATGTTTACGCATATCTTTTAAAATTACGCCTTTTTTAAGCATGGCAGCGCTTAAACGCTTTTGCCATTTTAATAAATCAGGCTCTGCAGCAGTCAATGCTTGTTGGTTTTCAAACTGAAAACACATCAGTAAAGAGCCTGGAAATAAATGATATTCCACATCAAACCAGCATTGCAGCATGCCTGGGATTTCAGCCCGGCCTTGCGCTTCTATTTTATCAGCAACATTGAGGACAAGTGCTTGTTGTTTTACTTGCACAGCAGATAGTTTTTTCATGGGAGGTGATCCAATTTAGAGGCTAATAAACACAGCCGAGATAGATCATTATACCTAAGCTTGTAGGCAGCTAACAACGTTAACCTAGGTGTTAACTACATAGAGAGTGAATTAATAATTAGTCATTAATTTTTTTTGAGTGTATTTTCTCATGTGGATTCAATCTGCTTTGATAAAAACAAGTTAGTGACATCAGCAACTTTGATTAACGACTCTTTATCAGTATGGCTCCAAGTGATCTTTGAGCCTACACTTTCACAACAAATAACACCTAACGGTTTGTTATCAAGTATATAAATGTAATCAAGTAAAGAGTATATATCGAGTGGCTCAAAGTAAGAGCTAGTGAACTGCTTAGTTACGTCGTTGTTTCTAGCATCGGAGGCGTCGAGTACTTGGTTGGTTAAAATATAATTGAAATAAGCAGGTGAGTCTTCTGCAGTTAAAACAGTGCCATTGGACACGTCATTATTTTCATCAAGGCAAATTAGGCAATTTAATGCACTGTATTCTTTATTAAATAGCCACAGGCTGACTCGATTTGCACCGGGAATGAGTGCTTTTAACTCTTTGCATATTTGGTTTAGCTTCCTGTTACTAGAAATATTAGGATCGCTAATTTTTACTGCTAAGTTCTTTAGGTTAAGGTTTCTAGGGTTATAAACATTGAGTAAGCTATTGAGCCTAGCTTTATCAAACGGTTTAGTTAAGTAGCCATCCATACCAATATCTAAATAATGCTCAATGTCTTGTTTTAAGGTATTTGCTGTCATAGCTATAATTGGAACGGTTTTACCTGTAGGAAGCAATCTAATAGCCTGAGTAGCTTTTATCCCATCCATTTCAGGCATTTGTATATCCATGAAAATTAAGTCTACAGGGTGCTCTTTAAAGTATTGGACACACTCTTTACCGTTCTCTGCAATAATTAAATTAGCATTATGGGCTTTGAGTATTTTAACAATAATAAGCTGATTTATTTTGTTATCTTCGGCAATTAAAACAGTACTGCCTTGAAGGTTTGTTATATCAGTGCTCTGCTTCGAGGTTGATGGCAACAAAGCAATCTCAAAGCTTTGCTCATAGGTAAACGTGGAGCCATTATTTATTTTGCTGGTAAAGCTAAGCTGCCCCTGCATTAACTCACTTAAACGAGCGCAAATTGATAAGCCTAAACCTGTACCCCCATATTCTCTTGAAGTTGATGAATCTGCCTGGTGAAATTCTTTAAATAAATGCTCTTGAACAGTCTCATTAATCCCAAGCCCTGTATCAATAACTTCAAAGGTGAGTACTTGTGTTTGCAATGTAGTGCTTTTAACACTTACCTTCAGCTCTACTTGGCCAAAGTTGGTAAATTTAATCGCATTTGAGCACAAGTTATTTAAAATTTGCGAAATCCGAAGAGGATCGCCTTTTAAATTGTCTGCTATTTTAGGATCTACCGATGTAATAAGCTTTATACCTTTAGCAGACGCTTGCTGTAGCTGAGGTTTTATTACATCGCTAATAACGTCATTAAGGTTGAAGTGGATATGTTCAATTTCTAACTTGCCAGCCTCAATCTTAGAAAAGTCTAAAATGTCATTTACAATATTTGATAAGTAATGAGCTGACTTTAAAATACTTTTTAAGGTGCTGTCTTTTTCCTCTGTTGTGGTTTCGGTCATACCAAATTCAGCTAAATTTAAAATCCCATGCAATGGGGTTCTTAGCTCATGAGTCATATTTGCCAAAAATTTACTCTTTGTGTTATTGGCCGTATCTGCTTCTTCTTTTAACTTTTCTAGCTCTTTATTGTGTTTTTTTTGTTTTTCTAATGCCATCACTAACTTTTTATTATTAAGCCTAAGCTCTAATTGCGCAATGACCTCTTTGCTCAAAACAGTAAGAGCATTTATTTGTTTGCTGGAAAGCTTTTTTGGTTTATCGCTAATAACACATAACGTACCTATAGCATTGCCTCTAGGTGTAATGAGAGGTGCACCTGCATAAAAACGAATATTTGGGTCGTTTGTAACCAAAGGGTTATCGTGAAAGCGGGTGTCAGTAAGTGCATTTTGAACTTCGAATACTTGGTTTTCTAGAATTGCGTGAGAACAAAACGAGATATCTCGTGCGGTTTCGGCTACATCAATACCATGCTTTGACTTAAACCATTGCCTGTCAGGATCAACAAGACTTATTAGTGAGATTGGCGTTTCACAAATATCAGATGCAAGCTGGGTTAAATCGTCAAAGGATTTTTCAGCTTCAGTGTCTAAAACGTCATACTCATATAAATCTTTTAGCCGTGATAGTTCATCTTTAGGTGTTGACGCTTTTATCATTATGTAACCTTGTTTTTGATGTACTTAACAATGAGTAATTGAATAAAAATAATAATGCTCGAGCTAGCGTAAAATTCAATTAAATTATCATGCTCAAGTAGTTAGCTTATATGACTAGTTAAGTTTTTACTAATTGATTTAAAACTGTTCAATCAACAATTCTATTACGGCCTTTAGTTTTTGCCTCGTATAAATAGTCATCAACGTATTTTAAGCTGTTTTGTAAGCTGATAGAGCCATCATGAGTAAGCAGCCCAATACTTACTGTAAAGCTAATGTTTTTATCGCGATAGAAAACTTTATGTTGATTAATCGTGTTTTTAATTCGCTCTGCGGCTTGCTTGGCTTCGGTTTTGTTTGTGTTGGGCATAATAATTAAAAACTCTTCGCCGCCCAGACGAAATACAAGGTCATGTTTCCTGGTTAAAGAGCGTAATGTATTAGTTAGCTCTTTTAAGCTTAAATCTCCAGCCTCATGACCATAGTTATCGTTTATGGCTTTAAAGTGGTCTATGTCGAGCATTAATAATGAAATATAGGTGTTTTTATTTTGTGTTTTTAATAGTTCATCGCTGAGTGATCTGTATAAAGTTCGTCTATTTAAACAGCCTGTAAGTGGGTCTATATTTGCTTGTTTTTCTAGCTCTTTATTAAGTGAAGAGAGTTCTTGAGTACGCGCCTGAATACGTTGCTCTAAACTGGTGTTAAGCGCGATCAGTTTATGCTCAATGTTTATTTCTTTGGTTACGTCGTTTTGAACAGCAAAATAATAAGCTACTTTGCCGTCTCTAAAAATGGGTGATATGGCCAGTTCATTCCAATAGGGGTCCCCACTTTGTGTATAGTTTAAAATTCGGGTGGTAATAGGGATGCCTTTTTTAAGATGAATTTTAAGTTGCTCTATTGTGTTGGCGTCAGTTTTTTCACCTTGTAAAATAGCACCTAGTTTTTTACCTTCCACTTGATTGAGTGTATAGCCTGTTATTCTTTCAAATGAGCCATTTACCCAAATAACGCGCTTGTCTTTATCGGCAATCACCATCCCAACCGTAGTTTCTTTGAGTGCGGTAACTAAAAAGTCCCGCTCTAGAGCGATTTTTTCACTCCCCGATATATCTTGAAAAATGCCATATAACTTAGTGATTGCACCGTTTTTATTTCTTGATACATTGCCGCTTGATATAACAATGCGCTCTTGTTGATCGTTACCTAAAACACGCAACTTTATACAGCTCCACCCTTGCCCGCTCGCAAGAGCTTGCTCGACCGCATGGGCTATTTTGGGTTTATCGTCTTCATGATAAAAATTTATTGCTGTGTCTAGTTCAGGGGAATAGTTACTGGGTGAAACACCATGAATGGTGTAAATTTCATCGGTCCAAAATAATTGGCTTGTGTTACAGTCGAGTTGCCAATAACCCACTTTTAAAACTTCGCCGGCATTTTCTATGATGGTTTGTAATTCGTTATTGCTAATAACAGACGACACTTGGGCAAAGTGCTGGTTAAAAATTAAAACCATATATTGGCGCTGGTTTTGCTGCACGCTATGCAAGCAACAATTTAGTTTAATGGAGTAATCGGTTGCTAATGTTAGTTCAATATCAAATTGGTCTAACTCATTATGTTGCGATTTTAGTGCGAGAATTTGTTGTTGTAATAGAGCTTTGCTTTCAGTAGTACAACAGCCATAAAAGCTTTTAATGGTTGGTATGTTTTTAGCTGCAATATTGAGCTCTGACCACCTAGAAGAAAGGTAACTAAGCTGATCGTTATTATCAAATACCATTAAAAGAAAATTGCACTTTTCTAGCAGCACAATATTTATGTCTTTAATATCCATAAGCTCCCTGTATATGAAAAGTATTACAACACCTGGATTAAGTATAGGCACACCTATCAGGTTTAGCTGCATGAAAAAACTAATTTCATTTTGGGTTTGAGTTTAAAAAGTTTTTGACCTTACGTTGCTATCATTGTTATTGAACAGTGATATTTGCTTTTTGCTTTTGGTTGCTTTTTAAACCAATTGTTTGGCTTTTTTTAATAGTTTGCGTTTTTTGCAATTAAAAATGGTTCTTTTGTATTGTTTTCAACTTATTTGATAAGAAAGAAGGCTATTTTTTGATAACATTCGTATAAGTGCCTATCACTTTTAATTGAGCCTATTTATGTTGAACTTCTTTTCGTCATTGTCCATTCGGGCAAGACTCTCTATTGGTTTTGGAATTGTACTAGCGTTGTTAGTTCTTCTGACTGCGCAAGGTATTAATCGTGTGAACTATATCGATAGAACCCTAGCAAAAATCACTGATGTAAACTCAGTAAAGCAACGCTACGCTATTAACTTTAGAGGCAGTGTGCATGACCGTGCTATTGCCATTAGAGATATAGCTATTGCAAATAATGACGCAAGGGTTAGAGAATATGAAAAGGAAATCAAAAGATTAGAAGGATTTTATGCTGAATCTGAAACTCAGATGAGGCAAATGATAAATAACGACACGATATTTACAGCAAAAGAGCGTGATATTTTACGCCGTATTGAGGCTATTCAGGCAAAAACGTTGCCTATTGTGGAGACAATTATTGCAATGAAAAAGGCTGGTCAGCCGGTTGATGAAAAGGTGCTTGATGAAGCTCGACCTGCTTTTATTAATTGGCTTAATACTATCAATCAGTTTATTGATTTTCAGGAAGATCAAAACCAAATAGCGACACCTCAAGCAAGAGACGTTGCCGGAACATTTGAAAACTTTATGCTGATACTGAGCGCTATCGCGATCAGTTTCTCTGTTGCTGTGGGTATACTTATTGATAAAAGCCTCAGAGCGACCCTAGGCGGTGAGCCTAATGAAGCACAGCAAGTTATAGCTGTATTGGCAGACGGTGATTTAACCAAGAGTTTAAAAACACCTCACACAGGCAGTATTCTTGATTCGTTAGATACCATGAGCACAAAGTTGACCAGTATCGCAAAGAATATTATTTATGCGTCTAACAAACTACAAGACAAAGTAGAAGAAGTGTCTGATGGTTCTACTTTGGTACTAAATGGTGCGCAGCAACAAGCTCAATTAACTACTCAAACAGCCTCACAATTAAGCAGTATGAGCGCTAGCATTGATAAAGTGGCTGATATTGCAGCACAAACAGAGACTAATTCAGAGCAAACCGCTAACTATGCAATGGAAGGTCGTAAAGTGGTGAATGCCGCCGCTACCGAAATGGAACGCATAGCGACCACCGTTGATGAAACGGTAGAGCAAATAAGGTTATTAGCTGAAAATACAAAACAAATAGGCGGCATTGCGAGTGTGATCAGTGGTATTTCTGAGCAGACTAATTTGCTGGCTCTTAATGCCGCAATAGAAGCTGCAAGAGCGGGTGAGTCGGGACGCGGTTTTGCCGTTGTTGCAGACGAAGTACGCCAGTTAGCACAACGTACCGGTGAAGCTACCTCACAAATTGAGATTATGATTAACGATGTGCAAACTCAAACGGCAGCATCTGTAAGTGCTATGGAGACAACGCAGCCACAGGTTGAAAACGGCAAAGCAAAAATTATGCAGGCAACAGATTTACTCAAACACATTGAGGAACAAGCAATGGACTCGTTGAACTTGGTGAAGCATGTGTCGAGCGCGGCATCCGAACAAGTTCAAGTGGTAACTGAATTTAGTGCTGCAATGGAGCAGGTTGCGGTAATGTCTGAAGAAACCATTGAATCGATGAATAAAAATGACACGGCAACTAAAGTACTTACTGATTTGTCTGGTTCGCTTAAAAAAGAAATTGCCTTCTTTAAAGTTTAACTTTAGGCCCAGGAAACGATGTAAGGTTTATTTTTAATTGCGATGTTTAAAAGCAGCACGACCAATTAGGCGTGCTGCTTTTTTGTTTTAATAGTCTGACTTTCAGCCGTTTTTTGTAATAAAAGTATGATAGTGGTTTGTTTTTATAACTTTCCTGATAAGGTATTAGTGATATAACAATATTTTAACGTTGTTTCGTTGTTATTAACGAATGACGATTCATTGGAGAGTTTAATGAGCATATTTCGATTGAGTGTGGTTACCTCGTTTTTTTTCGCAGTCAACATCGTTGCTACTAATGCACATGCGGATACTAAAGTGATTCATGCAGGAGAGTTGCTAGCTATTCCCGGAGAAAAACCACAACAAAAACAAACCGTAGTAATAGAGAATGGCAAAATAGTTTCGGTATCAGCGGGTTTTTTACCTATCAACCGTTTTGGTGAAAATGCTCAGCTAATCGATTTATCGACCAGCTTTGTTATGCCAGGACTCATGGATATGCATGTGCATTTACAAGGTGAGCTTGGGCCAGATAACAAAAAAGAGCTGGTGGAAATGTCTGATGCAGATGTAGCAATGCGCAGTGTGCATTTTGCTAACAAAACCCTTCTGGCGGGTTTTACTACAGTGCGTGATGTAGGCAGTCAAAGTGAGCAAATGTATGCACTAAGAAATGGGGTGGCCAAAGGATGGATAAGTGGCCCTCGAATTATTGCTGGTGCTGGCGTTACTATTACCGGCGGGCACTTAGATGTTGATGGTATGAGCCCAGACCTACTCACGATGAAAACACCGCCCACAGTGTGTGATGGTGCAATAGAGTGTCGCAAAAAAACTCGCTACGCAATCAAGTATGGAGCTGATTTAATTAAAGTCGCATCTACTGGTGGGGTGCTTTCGGATACGACTACCGGTACAGGTCAGCAAATGCAAGACGATGAGCTCAAAGCAGTTGTTGATACCGCACATGGTTTAGGGCGGAAAGTAGCTAGTCATGCCCATGCTGCCCAAGGTATTAACGCAGCATTACGTGCGGGCGTTGATAGTATAGAGCACGGTAGTTACACCGACGATGAAGGTATTAAACTATTTAAAGAGACAGGTGCTTACCTTGTGCCTACGTTACTTGCTGGCGATACGGTGGTTAACTTAGCCAATAACTCTGATTTTATGTCTGAAGCCATTAAAAGCAAAGCAATCAAGGTTGGTGGCGATATGCTAAATAATTTTACTAAGGCTTATAAGGCGGGGGTTAACATTGCATTTGGTACCGACAGTGGCGTATCTAAGCACGGCATTAACGCACAAGAAGCGGTATTAATGTACCAAGCGGGTATGACTCCTGCTGATATCTTAAAGTCGGCAACGGTTAACGCGGCTGATTTAATTGATATGAATCATAGCTTAGGCACTATAGAAGCTGGTAAGTTTGCTGATATTATTGCCTTAGACACCAGCCCATTAAGTGATATAAGTGCTTTATTGGATGTTGATTTTGTTATGAAAGAAGGCACGGTTTTTAAACAACAATAAATCATTCGATTTATTTTATTAATAATGACGTAATAGCGCTGGTAAGTCGTATAGAACATTTATAAACGACTGCCAGCGTTTTCAGTTATATCGCTTTTAAGGTTATAAAAGGAAGTACTTTATTTTGAAAAACTTAGTAGTTTTATTTTTTCTGTATGGCCTTTTTTGGTCAACGCCACCGCGCAGCAGGTTAAATTTCCTGATGTAGATAATAATGTTGCATACGCAAGTGTGGCTTCGCTTGGGTATAACTCAGCTGATGAAAAAGTAGCCTACGGCAGTGATGAGTCACAGTACGCATTACTTTGGCGTGCAAAGCAAACACTGGTGCAAACGCCATTAGTTATTTTACTCCATGGTGGTTGTTGGTTGAGTGAGTACGATATTAAACACACGTATGCGTTAAGTACGGGGCTTGCACAAGCTGGCTTTAATGTATGGTCTTTAGAGTATAGAAGAAGCGGTGCAAGCGGTGGTGGCTGGCCTGCAACGTTTAATGATGTTAAAGCCGGTATTTTAGCGGCAAGTACTTACAATAATGGCGAGTTTAAATTAGCGGGATCAGTTGCGGTAGGGCATTCGGCAGGTGGGCATTTAGCATTGCTTGCTGGTGGTGAAATAAGCCAGCTTAAAGGGGTTATTGGCTTGGCCCCTATTACTGATATAAAAGCGTATGCGCGTGGTGATAATAGTTGTCAAAAAGTGACTCAAGATTTTATGCAAGGTATGCCAACCGATAAACCTAAGGCATACACGCAAGCTAACCCGAGTGAGCAATCGCTTCATCCGCAAAGCATTATTTTACAAGGTGGCCAAGATGCCATCGTGCCTGCTTTTAATTTAGAACAGCTTAAACGTCCAGTTGTTATGTTAGAAGGCGTGGGGCATTTTGATTGGATCCATCCGGGATCAGCTGCATTTAATACACTAATACAAAATTTGAATGAGATGTAACAATGAATTTTAATGAGATTATAGCGCTTGATAAAGCGGATAAGCTGGCTCACAAGCGTGACGAATTTGATTTACCCGCAGACACTATTTATCTCGATGGTAATTCATTAGGTGCTTTGCCTAAAGCAGTAAAGTCGCGCGTAGCAGAGGTGGTAAGCCAGCAATGGGGTAGTCACCTAATTAGAAGTTGGAATGATCACCAATGGATTGATTTACCTACTCAGGTAGGGGAGAAAATAGCGCCTATTATTGGTGCCGACAAAGGCCAAGTTATTTGTTGTGATTCTATTTCGGTTAATTTATTTAAACTATTAAGTAGTGCGCTATCGTTAAACTCTGAGCGTAACGTGGTGTTATCTACCGAGGATAACTTTCCTACTGACTTATACATGGTACAAGGGTTAAGTGAATTATTAGGCCCCGATTTATGTCAGCTAAAACTCGTCTCAGAGCAAAATATTGAACAAAGCCTAAATGATTCAGTGGCAGTATTACTGTTAACACAAGTGAACTTTAGGACCGGTAAATTGTTGGATATGCACAAAATCACCCAGCTAGCTCATGAAAAAGGCGTTTTGGTGATATGGGATTTAGCCCATAGTGCAGGTGCTATACCGGTTGAACTTGATGACTGTAATGCTGACTTTGCTGTTGGTTGTGGCTATAAATACTTAAATGGCGGCCCTGGTTCGCCTGCGTTTTTATATGTAGCAAAACGCCACCAAGCTGCTGTAAAACAACCCTTATCAGGCTGGATGGGTCATGCCAAACCATTTGCTTTTGATGCAAAATATCAACGTGCTAACAATATAAATCAGTATTTATGTGGCACACCCAGTGTGATTGCTATGAGTGCTTTAGATGCTGCGCTTGATGTATGGCAAGATGTAGATATTTCAAAAATAAGAGAAAAGTCGATTGCACTTGCCGACGTATTTATTAAATTAGTACAAACACATTCATGCTTACGTGATTTGCATTTATGTTCTACTGAGAATTCGAGCCAAAGAGGCAGCCAATTAGCGTTTTCACATACCGACGCATTTGCTATATGCCAAGCGTTAATTGAAAAAGGGGTGATTGCAGATTTTCGTGCGCCTAATATTTTACGCTTTGGTTTTACACCTCTTTACACCTCGTTTGAAGATATTTACCAAGCAGTAACTATTTTAGCTGAGGTGGTTAAAACCCAGCTATATACCCAGCCACGTTTTAATTTAGCGGGTAAAGTGACATAGTGTTAAAAAGTCATTATTGGTCATGTTGCTAAGCAATAATGACTTTTTTAGAGCGATTGTTAGAGGGCATTTATAGTGCGACTAAACTGCGCTCTAACATGGTTTGAATTTGTTTTACTATTTTAGCTTCGGTTTCGGGTTCAAACTGGGCTATTCGCGGGGTATGAATATGTCCAGTCGGAATATCTGAATTTAGTTGATTACGCAGGCGAATACTGCGGTACGAAATTTCGTTAGACAGATATCCACCGCCACCGCCTCGCACTGCAACAGCATCTTTTAATTCGTCAAAACTGTTAGGCTCAAAGTCTTTTTTTAGGGTAATAACATGGTGGTTATCATTAATAGGAAAAGGGCCTTTTGCCTTTAGCATAGCGCTAACAGGTAAGCTAAATTCTACAAATTCAGTACCGGGTAATGGGCGGTCGTTTAAGCTTGGAATGAGCGGCGCTGTTTTGGTACCGCCATACACTATATTGGCGTTGTCGGGCGCTGTTACACTGCGGCGCTT
Organism: Pseudoalteromonas sp. BSi20311; assembly: GCF_000239875.1. Classification (NCBI taxonomy): domain Bacteria; kingdom Pseudomonadati; phylum Pseudomonadota; class Gammaproteobacteria; order Alteromonadales; family Pseudoalteromonadaceae; genus Pseudoalteromonas; species Pseudoalteromonas sp. BSi20311. The sequence goes on from NZ_BADU01000158.1 coordinate 19,209, forward strand.
ACCCGGAAAGCGTTCAAGATCAAAGTCTTTACTACCCATGCTAACGGTAACTACCATATCTACATTATTAAGAGCGTAATAAGGGGCAAGTAAGGATTCTATAATACCTTGATCAAAGTCTTCATAACGCACTGGCACCATCACGGTGTTTATTTCAGCACTAATACCTTTATAATTAATTACTTGGCCATCAAGAAGCAGTGCTGCAACACCCGATGGGTTGCTTTGGTTTATATTTCTATCAAGTAAAAACGGGTCAAATCCAGTTAATAATATTTTTTTAGAGGTGTTTTGTGAGTAGCTAAGATCGGTGCGACCCCGGCTGCCATTCTCTAAAAGTGTTAATAACACTGTTTGCTGCGCGGCGCTCAGCGAAAATGCAGGCTTTGTGGTGCGAATAATTTTGCTTGATTGTAAGCGAGCCCAGTAAAGTGCGCGATCATCTAAGTTTTGCGTTTTAGCGATGCGTTTTTTTGCACTAAACCACAATCGTTTTGAGTAGTCATTAACGGCATCTACGGCTTGTGCATAGCTTGAGAGTGACTTGAATTGCTGCTCAAATTGATTAACTTCACCAGTAAATGCGTTGAGCACATTAGGCATACTTAGGCTGGCTTTTTCAATTCGCAATTCTTCTGGGGTTAGCGGTGTGTTTAAATTAGCTAACGCATTAGAAGAAGAAAAGATTAAGCTTGCGGCAATCAGTGTTTTTATCATGATGGTCCTAAACTGAGTCGTATTTGTTGCTACTATCCTATGCCTAATAAGTGGGTGCAAATAAAATCGTTGGTTGGTTTTATGTTGCAAGTAGTATAAAACCGGCGTTAAATCAAAAACTACGGGTATTTTATTAAAAAGAGTCGAAACTCTGTGGTGGGTTTAGCTACAATGGTGGCTGTGTATTTTTTAGTTTTTTAATTTTAGGCAACTATGCAACTTATTCAAATAGATAAAGCTCGTTATCGTAAACATTTAAACCGCGTTATAGTCGGTTGTGCCGCAAGCTTAGCGATTGGTAGTTTAGCTATTTCACAAACGCTTATTGCATTATTTCCCGATGAAAGTGGTAGTCATTTTCATTGGAACTTATTAGGCGTTATTGTTACTAGTATTGGTATTGGCTGGTTGTTAAATAAATACCGTACACATCCTTTTATGACCGAGGTGGTGTATGTATGGGAGCTTAAACAAGCGCTTAATAAAATTACCCGCAAGATGGCAAAGCTAAAAGCGGCGGGACGTGAAGGTAATCCTGATGCGCTATTGGCGATTCACTATAGTTATGCAGGTTCACGCTTGTTATGGCAGCTTGACGATAACACCATCACCATGGATGATTTAGCGATTAAACAAGCCGAGTTAGATAGTGTGGCGGCTAAATATAATTTAACTCTTAATGCCGATGACTACGATGACGCAATTTTAAAGCAGTTTTAATTTATAGGAATCACAATGAGCATAATTCTCTATGGTGTCCCGCTTTCTCCCTATGTACGTAAAGTACGTGTATGTTTAGCGCATAAACAACTCGACTATAAACTCGAAATAGTCTCGCCGTTTAATCAGCCTGACTGGTTTTTAGAACTGAACCCACTAGGGCGAATTCCGGCGCTAAAAGACGACGAGTTAAGTTTGGCGGATTCTAGCGTTATCTGCCAATATCTTGATGAAAAACACCCTAATTCAGCGTCTTTACTCGGTGATACTATAGAGCAACGTTCAGCCGTTCGCTGGTTAGAAAAATACGCAGATTACGAGCTGGCTCCTTTTGCAACATTTACGGTGTTTCAGCAACGTATTATTGCCCCCACAATGCAAAAGCAAACCGATGAAGCCTTAGTGCAAAGTGCATTAAATGAAAAACTACCGCCTTTATTTGATTATTTAGAAGGTTATTTAGGTAGTAACGAGTTTTTTGTTGGCGAGAGCTTAACCCTTGCCGACATTGCAGTGAGCTGCCAGTTAATGAATATGGAGCATGGCGGTGAGCAACTTGATGAGTCGCGCTGGCCAAAGCTTGCTGCTTTGCATAGTCGGGTAAAACAGGGCACCGCTATGCAGAGCATGCTTGAGGGCGAACAAAAAATATTAGCCTCATTAAAATAACGTTTATTACTGATTTTTTGCAAAAGCTTAGGAGCTATAAGTGAAAAAAGTACTGATAGTGTGTTTGGGAAATATATGTCGATCACCGACGGCTGAGGCAGTATTAAAAGCGCGTGCTAAAAAGTTAGGCATTGATCTGCTAGTGGACTCGGCTGGGACTATTGGGCACCACGAAGGTAACCCGCCAGATAGACGCTCTATGCAAGCTGGCGAAAAACGTGGTTATAGTTTTAAAGGTATTTTTTCGCGCAAGGTGCGCAGTAGTGATTTTAGCGAGTTTGATTTAATTTTAGCAGCCGATACACAAAACCTGACGGATCTAACCGCACGCTGCCCTGAACATTTGCAGTATAAGCTTGCGTTGTTTTTAGAGTATGGCGAGCAAACACAAAGTGCTATTCCGGACCCTTATTATGGTGGCGATGACGGCTTTGAAAAGGTACTTGATTTAATTGAAGCCGCCAGCGATAACATTTTAGCTAAGTTAAAATAGCTATAGTGATAAATTAGAAGGCGCTTGAAGCGCCTTTGGTATGTTATTAACGGTTTACTTTAAAATCGAGCTGTACTTTGGAGGTTGCTGCAACCGCTTTTCCATGTTCAAACTTAGGTGCATAACGCCATTGCGCTAATGCTTCTACTGCCGATTTTTCAAAAGCAAGGCCGCCTTCTGAACTAAGTACGCGTGGGTTTTTTACAAAGCCAGACTCATTTACTTCAAACTCCATAACTACGCTGCCATCCTTACTAAATCGCGCCTTGTTTTTAGGGTATTTAGGGTTAACGCGGTATAGCGGCGTTTGCTCTTGGCTTTCTTTCCACGGCACCATTTTAGCTATCGCGATACAGTGCTTCGTGGCTTCATCACTTTTGCCTTGTTTTTCATACAAGCCAATCAGTCTTGAGTGTGCGGTTAGCTCGGCGTTGTGATCGTAACTTAAGCTTTCATCAAATACCTTTACTACGCGATTAAGCCGTTCAATTGCTTGGTCGTATCTTTTTCGACCTTCCGCAAATGACGCAATTAAAAAGTCAGCTTTTATTTGTTCAACCGAGTTTTTAGGTAAGTTAGCTTGATAATACTCATCGGCTTCTTCTAAGTAGTTTTTAGCTTCACGGTATTTTTCGTAGCTGAATTTATTGGCTAATATGGTTGCCGCTTCTAATTTCATATCGGCCAAAAATTTAGGTTTATTTTCTGTGTTTGCTATTGCAATGACTTGCTCTAAATAATAGTCCGCTTTTTGAGCTGAGGGCGCAAAATTAGCCATGCCAACTAAAGCATCAACGGTTTCTAATGATTGTTTACCATGGTTGTTAACTGAAATAGTGTAGGCTTGTTGGTAAAGTGAAAAACGCTTTTCAATCCACTGTTTACCGTATCGATTAATTGATTTTGCATAGTTAATCGCTAAGTTTGCGGTGTTATCAGCATTTTCACCGTAAACAGCTTTACCTAATGTGTAAGCCTGCTCCGCGGCTTGTTGCACATTTTCTTTGGTTTTAACCGCATTTAAGTAATTTTGATACGCGTCGTTGAAAACGGCTTGAGCGTTATTTGCTTGTTCGGCAAATGGCGTGGTGCTTAATACAGATAAACCTAAGCCCATCAGTAATGCAAGTTTATTTAGTTTCATAATGATCCCTATTATTTGTCGATAACAAATTAGCAAATCCTTATGTATATGTCATCACTTTAGGTAAATCAAGGTAAACGCTCGCTAGTAATATATTTGCGGTTAAAGATTGAAAATAGTCGCTACCGTCGCCATATATTTGCCATAAACAGTCTTGTACTACGGTGTATTTAACCTATTTTGTGATATTATCACTTTATCGTGTCGTAGTTTTTTAATATTTGGATTGGTCGTGGCGCAAGTAAGAGCAAGAGTCCAGCTTAATGTTGGCAAAAATAGTGATATTCCTGCAGAAATTATTTCCTTTAGTGGCTTAAAAGATGGCCAAGAGCATGTTGCGTTAGTGTTTAAAAACGCCGATACCGAGCAAGGTGTTCCGCTTATTCGTATGCATTCTGAATGTTTAACTGGCGATGTATTTCACTCGTCACGTTGTGACTGTGGTGAGCAGTTAAACGAGTGTATTGAAATGATGCACGAACAAGGTGGTATTTTACTTTATTTGCGCCAAGAAGGGCGTGGTATTGGTTTATACAATAAAATTGATGCGTATGTACTGCAATCACAAGGTATGAATACTTATGAGGCTAATAACCATTTAGGTTTTGCTGATGACTTACGCGACTTTTCGGATGCAGTATTAATGCTCAATGCGCTTAATTTAAAGCACGTTAAGTTAATGACCAATAACCCTAAAAAGCTCAACGCATTAAAAGATGCAGGTATAGAGGTCGACTCTGTTGTGGGCACTCATGCACACATCAAAGCAGGACTTGCCGGTAACAAGGCGTATTTAGAGACAAAGATTAAGCATGGCTCTCACATGCTAGATATTAAGAAAATTAAAAAACCTTAGGGTCTGTTGACCTTTCAAGGTTGAATTTGCAGCAGTCTGTTTGGTATTTAGCCAAGGCAGCGCCTATGTGGTGTGGTTATTCCCCATAAATAGGCGATAACGCAGCATCAATGCCAAACAGGCGCTGCCCAAAGGGTTCTGCCTAGGGGCGATTTACTCTTTGTTGCCTACATGGATGTAGGTAAGGGGCGTGAGCAGGACGCGGAAGCTTTGCTCGGTTTTTACTTAGCCCACTAGGTTACAAACCTCGCGCCGCGATTAAATCGCCCCTAGTTTGAACAAATTTTAATCCGTAAAGGGCAACAGACCCTAATATTAACGGCATTTATCGCCACCACCTATGTAATACCAGCCAACGCCGAGTTATACTCGGCGTGTTTTGTTTTAATTAAGAGCAAGTATGTCTACACAATTACGAATTTTTAAAGCGGATGCAGCATTAAAGTGGCTTAAAGCAGGTTGGTTAATTTTTAAAACTCAGCCATTAACCTTTATTTTTATGCATTTGTTTATTGGCATTGTTGGCTTGTTGTCGTTATTTTTGCCGGTATTACAAATAGCTGCAGCATTAGCTACACCATTTTTAACCGCCGGTTTTTATCAAGCCGTGCTTACCAAGCAGCAAGGCGGAAAAATTATGTTAGCTGATATTTTGAAGCCCTTTTCAGCCAAAGGAAATCGCTTAGGCTTATTTCGCTTAGCGCTGTATCAAATGGGGGCGGGAATTTTAATTGCCTTGCTCGCCAATGGATTATTTGCTGATGCAATGGCGGTTATGACACAGCCAGACTTAGACCCAAATACCGCTGTTAGCCAAATGCTTGAGAGCATCTCGTTTGCTAACGTGGCATTGTTTTTAATTGCGCTCTCAATTTACTTTACTTCGTTTGCCTATGCAGTACCGCTGGTTTACTTTAATAAAGAGCAACGTATTTTAAATGCCTTAAAAAGTTCGTTTATGGTGTTTTATTATAATATTTTACCATTGAGTGTTTATGGTATTATTTGCGCATTATTAATTGTGGTGTCGATGTTCTTATCGCTACTACCGCTGTTGATTTTAATGCCAATTTGCTACATTAGTTTCTTTGTTTCTTATCAGGCTATTTTTATGCCCGTTGTGCCACCAAGTGATGACAGTAACATTAAGCCTTTAAGTAGCGAGCAAAGCGGACGCTTTGACGCTTAATGGATGATACGTTAAAACAAAAGTTAAAAAACTATGTGCTTTGGTTACTAGGAAGGCAAGAGTATTCGCGCCGAGAGTTAACGCAAAAGTTACAGCAAAGAGAAGCAACCGACGAGTTCATAGAAAACCTGCTTGATTGGTGCGAAAAGCACAATTTTATTAACGAGCAGCGTTACTGTGAAGGGTTTGTAAGAAAGCACATATTTAAATGCCATGGCTTAAAGCGAATTCAAAGTGAGGCCATGAGTAAAGGGATTGATAGAGCACTGCTTGAAACAGTGGTTGAAGAGCTGGAAATAGATTGGTTTGAGCTCGCGCAGGAAGCGTACAACAAAAAATATTCAACGACACCGGCAAACCTCGAGTACAAAGAAAAAGCTAAGCGCGTGCGCTACTTAATGTATCGAGGATTTAGCTATGATCAAATAAATTTTGCAATGCAAGCACAGTAAATACAGGTGAGACTTTCACATGCAGCACATGACTACCGCACAAATTAGGCAACAGTTTTTAGACTTTTTTGCCAGCAAGCAACACCAAGTTGTTCCTTCTAGTTCGCTTATACCGGGTAACGATGCCACGTTGTTATTTAATAATGCCGGTATGGTGCAATTTAAAGATGTATTTTTAGGCGCTGAAAGCCGCCCTTACACACGTGCAACCAGTTCGCAGCGTTGTGTGCGTGCCGGTGGTAAACATAACGATTTAGAAAACGTAGGTTACACAGCACGTCACCATACCTTTTTTGAAATGCTAGGTAATTTCAGCTTTGGTGATTACTTTAAGCAAGATGCAATTAAATTTGCGTGGGAGTTTTTAACTGAAGTTGTAAAACTACCAAAAGAAAAGCTTTTAGTAACCATTTACCATGATGACGAAGAGGCCTTTGGCTACTGGGCTAACGATATCGGTTTACCTGAAGATCGTATTATTCGTATTGCAACGAGCGATAACTTTTGGTCTATGGGTGATACGGGTCCTTGTGGTCCATGTTCTGAAATATTTTATGATCACGGCGAGCATATTTGGGGCGGTCCTCCGGGAACTCCTGAAGAAGATGGCGACCGTTTCATTGAAATTTGGAACTTAGTATTTATGCAATACAACCGTCAAAGCGACGGGACTATGGAGCCACTTCCTAAGCAATCTGTTGATACAGGTATGGGCCTTGAGCGTATTTCAGCTATTTTACAAGGTGTGCATTCAAACTACGAAATCGATTTATTCCAAGGCTTAATTGCCGCAGCTGCAAGCGTTACCAATGCACAAGATATGGATGATAAGTCGCTTCGTGTGGTGGCGGATCATATTCGTTCGTGTGCGTTTTTAATTTCAGACGGGGTTATGCCATCAAACGAAGGCCGTGGTTATGTGTTACGTCGTATTATTCGTCGTGCAGTACGCCATGGTAATAAATTGGGTGCTAAAGGCGCGTTCTTCTACAAGTTAGTAGCAGCGCTTATTGAGCAAATGGGTCAGGCCTATCCAGAGCTTGCTAAGCAACAAGAAATTATTGAAAAAGTACTGCGTATCGAAGAAGAGCAGTTTGGTAAAACGCTCGAACGTGGTTTAGCTATTTTAGAAGAAAGCTTAAGTGATTTAACCGGGGATGTGATCCCAGGTGACTTAGTATTTAAGCTTTACGATACCTATGGTTTCCCTGCTGATTTAACGGCTGATGTAGCGCGTGAACGCCAGATGACGATAGACCATCAAGGTTTTGAAGCATGCATGGCAGTACAACGTAAAACAGCACAGCAAGCGGGCAAATTTGGTGCAGATTATAATGAGCAATTAAAATCAGACAAACACACTGATTTTAAAGGCTACGATAGCACCCATTACAGTGGCACAGTGGTAGAAATTTTTGCCGCTGGCGAAGCGGTATCATTACTTGAAGATGGTCAACACGGTATTATTGTTTTAGACCGTACTCCGTTTTATGCAGAATCAGGCGGCCAAATTGGTGATAGCGGAACAATCACTGTAGCCGGCGGTGAGTTTGTGGTGACTAATACCACTAAATTGGGCAACGCATTTGCTCACCATGGTTCGGTACAAGGGCGCATTGGTGTTAACGATAAAGTTGATGCGACTATCGACGATGCACGTCGTGACAGCATTAAGAAAAACCACACCGCTACGCATATTTTACATGAAGCACTGCGTCAGCTTTTAGGTGAGCACGTATCGCAAAAAGGCTCACTTGTGCAGCCAGATCGCCTGCGTTTTGACTTCTCACATTTTGAAGCGGTGACCAAACAAGAGCTGCGCGAAATTGAGCGCGTAGTGAATGACGAAATTCGTCGTAACTTTGCTCTTAACACTGAGCTAATGGCAATTGATGATGCTAAAGCAAAAGGTGCAATGGCACTGTTTGGCGAAAAGTACGATGACGAAGTACGCGTTGTGACTATTGGTGATTACTCAATCGAGCTTTGTGGTGGTACACACGTTGAGCGTGCGGGTGACATTGGTTTATTCAAAATTGTATCTGAAAGCGGTATTGCTGCTGGTGTTCGTCGAATTGAAGCGGTAACAGGTGCAGAGGCAATCGCTTATGTAAGCGAGCAAGAGCAGCAATTAGCTGATGTTGCAGCGCTTGTAAAAGGTGACAATGCGTCAGTGCTTGAAAAAGTAACTGCCTTGCTTGAAAAGTCGAAAGGGCTTGAAAAACAAGTCGCCCAACTTAACGACAAACTAGCCAGTGCGGCAGGTGCATCGTTACTTGATTCAGTTGTTGAAATTAACGGGGTTAAGTTGTTAGTGGCCAACGTTGAGGGCACAGAATCAAAAGCGCTTCGCGGTATGGTTGATGACCTTAAAAATAAAATTGGCTCAGGTGTTATTGCATTGGGTGTTGCCAGCGGCGACAAAGTAAGCCTAATTGCGGGTGTAACTAAAGACTTAACTGGCAAAGTAAAAGCCGGTGAGTTAGTTAATCACATGGCAGGCCAAGTCGGTGGTAAAGGCGGCGGTCGTCCAGATATGGCGCAAGCGGGTGGTTCTGAGCCACAAAATTTAACGGCAGCACTTGATAGCGTAACAGCTTGGTTAACTGAGCGTACTTAAGCTTAAGTGGCACTTATAGTTCAAAAATTTGGCGGCACTTCGGTAGGCTCAATAGAGCGTATTGAAGCGGTCGCCGACCTTGTTGTTAAAACTAAGCAACAAGGCCACCAAGTGGTCGTGGTGCTTTCGGCAATGTCGGGAGAAACCAATCGCTTAATTAATCTTGCCAAACAAATCGACTCTCGCCCGAGTAGTCGTGAACTCGATGTATTACTTAGTACCGGTGAACAAGTCTCTATTGCTTTATTAGCGATGGCCATTATTAAACGCGGCCATTCTGCGGTAAGTTTATTAGCCGATCAGGTTAATATATTAACCGATAACATGTTCGGTAAAGCGCGGGTGGAAGAGGTCGCGGCTACGCGTTTAAGGCATGAGCTTGAACACAACCGCATTGCTATTATTGCCGGATTTCAGGGGCGCGATATTGAGGGTAACGTGACCACGCTTGGGCGTGGTGGCACCGATACCTCTGCGGTTGAAATTGCTGGTGCAATAAAAGCCGATGAGTGTCAGATCTATACCGATGTTGATGGCGTATATACTACAGACCCGCGTGTGGAACCTAACGCACGACGTTTAAGTCATGTTACCTTTGCTGAAATGCTTGAACTGGCAAGTTTAGGCGCTAAAGTGTTGCATATTCGCTCTGTAGAATCTGCTGGTAAACACAATGTTCCTTTACGGGTGTTATCTAGCTTTAAACCCGACGAAGGCACGTTAATTAGTTTTGAGGAGAGCGACGTGACAAGCAATGTCGTATCGGGTATTGCATTTAATCGAGATGAGTGCTTAATTAAGGTGCATGGAATGCCACAAGGCACCAAACATCTTGCAAAAGTTTTGAAACTTTTTGCTGATAATGGCATCGAAATAGATATGATTAATCAAATTAATCATAAAGTTGAAAAAGTCGACTATGCTTTTACTGTGCATTTAAATGATTACTTAAACGCACTTGATTTGTTAACGGCTGAGCAACAGCAATTTGACGCACAGGCAATTGACGGATTGACCAATGTGGCGAAAGTTTCAGCGGTGGGTATGGGGATGAAATCTCATTCTGGGGTAGCGAGTTTATTTTTTGATTCGTTGGCAGAAGAAAACATTGATGTGATGTTTGTTGCCACCTCAGAGATCAAAATTTCAGTTTTAATAGATGAAAAATACCTAGAGCTGGCTGTTCGTGCATTACATAAGACATTTTTAACAGAAAATGAATAGATTGAGAGTTTTTACTTACTTTTTAGTCTAATTTTAATTAAAATGTTTGTGCGGAATCTTATAATTTTATTGGAACATGGGAGCAAGAGAATGCTAATACTAACTCGTAGAGTAGGCGAGACCCTTATGATTGGTGACGAAGTAACCGTTACTGTTCTAGGTGTTAAAGGAAATCAAGTTCGTATCGGTGTTAACGCACCTAAAGACGTATCAGTTCATCGTGAAGAAATTTACATGCGCATACAAGCTGAAAAGTCTAACCCTAATCCGGGCAATGCTTAATCAACATAGTATAAAATGTGCTAGTTAATATAACTATGACATTTGTAAAAGCCACTCATTGAGTGGCTTTTTTGTTTATAAAATCAATCGTTTCTTCGTCGAGTATTGCCTTAGAAATGTATTGCATACCGCTTTTACTTTTTAACAATAGTCCACAATCGGTGGTAATAATTTCGTTAATGTCGTGCCAAGCTAACTGGTAATTTTTGTAATGATTGGTTGATTTTATTCCGTCTTCGTCGAAGGTGAGAGTGACTTCAGAACCAGACGCTCTGCTTAGCATTTGCCTGGTAACCCACCATGGGCGGCGATAGTAAAAGGCGATGCATTCGAGTAGGGCTAGCATCAGCAAAAATGTACCTAGGTAATGATCTCCTAAACCATAAATACCAAATAATCCCAATACAACAAGCAGTGCTAATAAAAAATATTTAGGTTGCGCGCGTTTACTATAAGGCAGCGATTGGTCGAAGCATTCATAAAAGTAAGGTTTATCGAGTTTATAGGTTGTCGTAAATACCATGTGTTTACACTTAAAAGCTATTTTTTACTATTTTAGCCTAATGCGCAGCTTAAAAGGGGAAATGACTAAAAACTATTTATATTTTAGGCATAAAAAAACGACCCGTAGGTCGTTTTTTAGCTAAATAAATAACATTAGCAATTTGTTTCTTCGGCATTAACGCCTTCTTTTACTTCTTCACAGGTGTCTTCTACTTTGTTTTGCACATCTGTTACTGCTTCGTCAATGCGTTCACCCGCTTCTTCTGCATGATTGTCTTCACAACCCATAATAAATGCACTTGCGAATAGACCAATAGCAGCTGCTTTAAGTGTTGATGATTTCATAATGTAATTCCTTGTATATATAAGTTTAAAAGAGAGTGTAGTGTTTTATCTACCTGGGGCTTTTACCACGTAAGGCGCCAGAGACTAGTGAAATAACCAATAAAACTAAAAAGATAAAAAATATGATCTAAGCAATTCCAGCTGCGGCTCCTGCAATACCGCCAAATCCTAAAACGGCTGCAATTAGTGCGATCACCAAAAATGTAATTGTCCAGCGTAACATTGTCATCTCCTTGATTTATCTAAGTGTTAGTTTTATATAAGCGAGTAATGTGCCAGTGTTTTATTTTGTTTTAAATCAATGGTTTGTTTTGTTTTTACGTGGTTGGCTTTATATTGAGTTGGTAATTTTTACGATTTTATCGGTAACTTATTCACAGTTGTATACGGTGAGATAATAAGTAGTTAGTGCAGCTCTTTTTTTGGTAAGACCAATTAACATTTGTTTTAAGGGTTTTAAATGGGTTGGCATGATGGGTTTGCTTTTTATGTGTTTTTACAAAGTATTAGGGGTTTTATATATTCTTTGTTTATAACGAACATTTTTATCATCTATATATATAGGTCAAATAAGCTATTTTAGGTGGTGTTAACCTTATTGGTGATATGTTACTTTTAGATTAATTGGTTTTACCAATTTACAACATGTAGACAAAAGAATAGTTTTTGTTACTATTGGTGAATAATTATTTAAATAAACTGACTTTTTATGTGGTTCGGTTTGAACAGGGGGAGAATTATGGATATAGGGGCTTTGCTCACAACTGCGGGCAATTTAATGCTAACAGGTATGGTGGGCGTGTTTGTATTTCTTTCTTTATTGATTGGTGCAGTGACACTCATGTCTAAGCTGGCTAGCAAGTTTTCTCAGCCAGAACTCGCAACATCACATAGAACACCATCTTTTAAATCGCAAGGTGTGCCAAATGAGCACATCGCTGCAATTAGTGCTGCCATTGCTCAGTACAAAACAAATAATAATTAGAGGAGCATACCAATGGCTAAATTAAAAATAACAGAACTTGTACTTCGTGACGCACATCAGTCGCTTTTAGCTACCCGCATGCGATTAGACGACATGTTACCTATTGCAAAAAAAATTGATGACGCAGGTTATTGGTCTATTGAATCTTGGGGTGGGGCTACCTTTGACTCATGTATTCGTTATTTAGGTGAAGATCCGTGGGAGCGTATCCGTGCGCTTAAAAAAGCGATGCCAAATACGCCACAGCAAATGCTACTTCGCGGGCAAAACCTATTAGGGTATCGCCATTATGCAGATGATGTGGTTGAGAAGTTTGTCGAGCGTGCGCACAAAAATGGCGTAGATGTATTTCGTATTTTTGATGCCATGAATGATGTGCGTAACTTAGAAACCGCTATTAAAGCGGCGGTTAAAGTAGGGGCGCATGCGCAAGGTACTATTTCGTACACAGTAAGCCCAGTACATACATTAGATATGTGGTTAACGCTTGCAAAGCAGCTAGAAGAATTAGGTTGTCATTCAATTTGTATTAAAGATATGGCGGGTCTGCTTAAGCCATATGATGCAGAAGAACTCATTAAAGCGTTAAAAGAAACGGTTTCAATACCTATTGCTATGCAATGTCATGCAACAACAGGGTTGAGTACAGCTACTTATCAAAAAGCCATTGATGCTGGCATTGATATGCTCGACACCGCTGTATCATCTATGAGTATGACCTATGGTCATTCAGCAACCGAAACAATTGCTGCAATCGTGGAGGGAACAGAGCGTGATACTGGGCTTGATTTAAACCATCTAGAAGAAATTGCCGCTTACTTTAGAGACGTACGTAAAAAGTACGCTGCGTTTGAAGGCAGTTTAAAAGGTGTTGATGGCCGCATTTTATTAGCACAAGTGCCAGGTGGCATGCTAACCAACATGGAAAATCAGCTTAAAGAACAAGGCGCTGCTGATAAACTAAATGAAGTACTACTTGAAATTCCTCGAGTACGTGAAGATTTAGGTTTTATTCCACTGGTAACACCTACTTCACAAATTGTTGGCACTCAAGCGGTATTAAATGTGCTCACTGGTGAGCGTTATAAAACTATCACCAAAGAAACTGCTGGCGTATTAAAAGGTGAGTATGGTTCAACACCTGCACCAATGAATAAAGAGCTACAAGAGCGTGTACTTGATGGCAGTGAGGCAATCACCTGTCGTCCAGCCGATATTATTAAACCTGAACTTGAAACGCTCGAAGCTGAATTAAGCAAGCTTGCTCAGGAGCAAGGGCTAACTTTAGCTGATGAGCAAATTGATGATGTGCTTACCTATGCGTTATTCCCACAGATTGGGTTGAAGTTTATTAAAAACCGTAATAACCCTGATGCATTTGAGCCTGTTCCTAGCGCTGATGATAGCGCCAATAAAGCACCTGAAAAATCAGCGGCAAACAATAAAGGCGTTAAGGCAGAGCAGTACAGCGTTAAAGTAGACGGTAAAGTATACGATGTCGTGGTTGCTCAAGGTGGTGAGCTTAAAGAGGTTACGTTAAAAGACTCTGAGCATATTCCACAGTCGGCATCGGTTGCCTCGGGTGAAACATTGAATGCCCCACTGGCTGGTAATATTTTTAAGATTAAAGTAAAGCCAGGTCAGGTAGTCAATGAAGGTGATGTGGTGATTATTATGGAAGCCATGAAAATGGAAACCGAAGTACGTGCCATGCATACCGGTACAATTGCTGAGTTGCTTGTTTCTGAAGGTGATTCAGTATCAACCGGTGATGCAATGATTGCACTAGCTTAAGGAGTGAACAGAGGATGGATGGTATTTTAAACCTCTGGCATGCCACAGGCATTGCTAACTTTACATTTCCTGGGCTAATCATGATTGCCGTTGGCTGTTTGCTGTTATTTTTAGCAATTGCCAAAAACTTTGAGCCGTTATTGCTACTGCCCATTGGTTTTGGAGCCATTTTAACCAATATTCCGGTGGCTGGTTTATCAGATCCTGGTGGCTTACTTTACTATGTTTATTATGTTGGTATTGATACCGGTATTTTTCCGTTATTAATATTTATGGGAGTGGGGGCATTAACTGATTTTAGTGCCCTAATTGCCAACCCTCGTATGTTGCTACTAGGTGCTGCGGCGCAGTTTGGTATTTTTGCGACGTTATTTGGCGCTATTTTACTTAACTTTATTCCTGGGTTTGAATTTAGCTTACAAGATGCTTCTGCAATTGCGATTATTGGTGGTGCAGATGGACCAACCGCTATCTTTTTAGCGTCAAAATTGGCACCTGACTTATTAGGAGCTATAGCCGTAGCTGCCTACTCATACATGGCGCTGGTGCCTATTATTCAGCCTCCAATTATGCGTGCGTTTACCACGCCTGAGGAACGTAAAATTCAAATGCCAGAGCTGCGTAAAGTATCTAAAAAGGAAAAAATTATTTTTCCGCTGATGGTGCTTACTTTAACTGCCATATTCTTACCTGCGGCAATTCCACTGGTTGGTATGTTCTGTTTAGGTAACTTAATGCGTGAGTCGGGTGTAGTTGATAGGCTCAGCAACAGTGCGCAAAACGAAATCATTAATATCACCACTATATTTTTAGGGCTTGCGGTAGGCTCTAAGCTTGCTGCAGAGCAGTTCTTAACAGTGGAAACTATTGGTATTTTAGTACTGGGTGCACTGGCGTTTGCTATTGGTACAGCCTCAGGTGTATTTATGGCAAAAGGCTTAAATAAAATATCAAAAACTCCTATAAATCCATTAATTGGTGCTGCAGGTGTATCCGCTGTGCCAATGGCTGCAAGGGTAGTTAACAAAGTTGGGCTTGAAAATAACCCACATAACTTCTTATTAATGCATGCCATGGGGCCTAATGTTGCAGGGGTGTTAGGTAGTGCCGTTGCAGCAGGTATTTTGCTCGCTCTTGTGGGTTAAATGTAATTTAGACTCAACCTATTAGCGCAGTTTACTGCGCTTTTTTTTGCCTAAAATTTGATGTTTTGACTTAAGCGGTTTCTTGTATAGAGTTTTTTGTTTACAGTAGTCATTCTTCATTTAAATTCTTAAAGGTTACTGGTATGCATCATACTCCATTGGCAAAATATCTCCCGAATGTAAGCAAGCTTGTTTTTGGCTGTATGGGTTTGGGAGGCGCATGGAACAAAGATGCGATCACCAGTGCGCATTTACAACAAACTCATTCATGCATAGATGCCGCCATTGAAGGCGGAATTAATTTTTTTGATCACGCTGATATTTATACCTTAGGCAAAGCCGAGCATGTTTTTGGTCAAGCTCTGGCTGAGCGTCCCGAACTTAGAGAACAAATGTATATTCAGTCTAAGTGCGGTATTCGCTTTGCTGATGATAAACACCCACAGCGCTATGACTTTTCAGCTGATTGGATTGAGCGCTCGGTAGAGGGCTCATTAAAGCGATTAAATACCGATTATTTAGACGTACTTATGTTGCACCGCCCTGATCCTTTAATGGAAGTAGAGGAAGTTGCGCAAGTATTTAGTTGTTTAAAAGAAAGTGGCAAAGTGCGCCATTTTGCAGTGTCTAATATGTCGCAACATCAAATACGCTTTTTGCAACGCGCTTTAGATATGCCGATTGTGGCAAATCAAATAGAAGCGAGTTTACACAAGCATCAATGGGTTGATGAAGGCGTTTATGTGGGAAATGCCGATGGCAAAGATATTAACTTTACCCCAGGCAATATTGAATATTGCCGTGAGCATGAAATTCAGATTCAAAGTTGGGGCAGTTTATGCCAAGGCTTATACTCTGGTGGCGATTTATCAAAGGCTTCGCCTGCAGATATTAATACCAGCATTTTAGTTAGTAAGCTTGCCATACTCTATGGCACAACAGCAGAAGCTATTGTATTAGCATGGCTACTGCGTCACCCAGCATCAATCCAACCAATTATTGGCACGACTAATATAGAGCGTGTAAAAGCATCCTGTGATGCGGTTAATGTTAACTTAAGTCGTGAGCATTGGTATGAGCTATATATCAGCGCGAAAGGCTGCGCTTTACCATAACCTGATGTAGGGTGATGATATGAACATTTTTGTTATTTTAATTAGCCTAGTGATTGCTTTGCTGATCATTATTCCGTTACTGGAAAAATACCAAAGTAAAATGGGGCTTGATAGCGCCACTAAATATAGTAAGTACATTTGGCCACTGGTGATGATCTCTTTGGTTGTGCAGCTTATTTATGTACTCATAAATTAAGTTTGAAACTTAAATATCACACACAAAAAAAGCTCTCGTACCGTCCGTCGTACGACGTTACGTTTAC
>NZ_BADU01000157.1:0-66750 GCF_000239875.1 Pseudoalteromonas sp. BSi20311
TTTTTTTATGCGCGCTAGTTTTAAATTATATAACCCGTGAAAAGCGCGTCGCATTCAGTTGTTTTTGTAAATGCGCATCAAAACACATACAAATAATACGAATAAATAAATTCCCTTTTGGCGTCACCTTAATGATGTCATCTTCTATTGTTACCATCTCATCGGCAATTAATGGTGCTAGCGCCTCTAAGGCATCTTTAAAGTAATCGCTAAAGTCTATCTTATGTTGGTTAGCAAATTGGCCCATATCAAGCTCAAACTGGCAAATAAGCTGCTTAATTGCATCCGCACGAATAAGGTCATCTAGTGTTAAATGCATCCCTTTATTAATGGCACTGCCTGCTTGCTCGTCGACTGCTTGGTAATAGTGTTTTAGCTCTTTTTTATTTTGTAATATGGCCGTACCTATTTGCGAAATAGACGAGACCCCTAAGCCGAGTAAATCACATTCTCCATGGGTAGTGTAACCTTGAAAGTTACGATGCAGTTGGCCGCTATTTTGAGCAATAGCCAATTCATTATCAACTTTTGCAAAGTGATCCATACCTATAAATTGATAGCCCGCCTGTGTCATTTGCTCTAGGGTATTTTTGAACATAGTGAGCTTATTATGGGCACTGGGTAAATCAGCATCTTTTATTTTACGTTGAGCAGCAAAGCGCTCAGGTAAATGAGCATAGTTAAATACTGAAACACGGTCGGGGTCTAAGGCAATCAGTTGCTCAATAGTTTGCTGAAAGCTTTCAGGTGTTTGCAGTGGGAGCCCATAAATCATATCTGCATTAATTGATTTAAAACCCAATTGTTTTGCTTGGGTAATTAACTGCTTTACCTCATCAACATGTTGAGGGCGGTTAACAGCTAGCTGAACCTGATCATTAAAGTCTTGAATACCAAACGACACACGATTAAATCCCATTTCGCTTAAGTCAATCAGCATATTGTCAGCCAGTGAGCGAGGGTCTATTTCTATACCGCGCTCACAGGTATCGCTAAAGTTAAAGTGTTGCTCTAGTAGCTTTACTAAGCGAGTCATTTGGGCTGCGGTTAAAAAGGTTGGAGTACCGCCACCTAAATGTAATTGTTCGACCCGATAGTCTTGAAATAGCGGCGCTTGTGCCGCGATTTCTTTAGCTAAAAAATCTAAGTAGGTATCGGCTTTAGATTGATGGCGAGTAATAACTTTATTACAGCCACAGTAATAGCAAAGCTGGCTACAAAAAGGGATGTGAATATACAAAGACAAAGCACGGGTTTGCGATGATTCAATAGCACTGATCAAATCTTGTTGCTGGTAGCCGTCAGCTAATGAAAGTGCTGTCGGGTAAGACGTGTAACGCGGGCCCGATACATTGTATTTGTTTATTAAAGTTTGATCCCATTGAGGAAGTTTAATCATCACGCGCACCTTATCTTTTAAGTTGCTGCGTATTGTAAAAAAGGAAAGGGGAGGAGGTTTTGATCTACAACAAAAAAAGGTGCCGCAGCACCTTTTTAGTATGTAACGCAGCTGCGCTACATAATGGCGTCTTTTAAATACTGAAATAGCTCTTTGTAGCCTTTGGCTGGTTTTTCTGCTTTTACTTCTTTAGCCGCATTTCGCACCATTTGGCGCATTTTTTGGCGCTCAAGAGCAGGGTATTGTTCAATGGTTTCGTTGATCAAGTCATCGCCTTGCTCAATTAAATCACTGCGCAGCTGCTCAATTTTTTTGATCATAACCTCTGCTTGGTTATTTTTATTAAGCATTACATCAATGATCGCTTTAATATCTTCAATGTTTTCTACGGTACGAAGCGTTTTTGCAATGTAATTTAAGTGGCGGCGGTAGGCATCACTTTTGTTACTAATTTTATCGGCAACTACCATTGCTTCTTTTAAGTCATCATTGAGCGGCAAGCGTTCGCGCTGCTTTTTACCCATTTTGGCAATTTCAGATCCTAACTGATGAAACTCTTGCGCTTCACGCTTAAGTTCACTTTTTGATACATATATAATTTCTTCTTCAATTTCAGCAGGCTTGCCTTTTTTCTTCGCCATGGGGTGCTCTTAAATAAAAATAACTTCATCTATTATACGCGATTCTTTTAGTGATTAATATTAGCTGATGTGGTGCAGTGAGTGTGTTAGCATTTAAATATAAAAAATGTGTGCAACATGGCCTTCAGGGCTCAGGACAGAATTTATGAAAAGCCAACACCAAGATCCAATTTATTCGCAAATTTCTCAAGTAAAAGACGCCGTTTCAGAAGTACTTGAACACGCTAAAAAGCTAGGCGCTACCGCTGCAGAAGCTGCTATGTCGAGCACTTCAGGACTATCGGTAAGTACGCGCATGGGCGAAGTAGAAACCATTGAGTTTAACCAAGACGGTGGTTTAGGCATTAGTGTGTATGTTGGTAATAACAAAGGCTCTGCTTCAACGGCTGATTTAAATCCAAAAACATTGCGCTCTGTGGTCGAAAAAGCCATAGATATTGCTAAATTCACCTCAGATGATCCGTGTAATGGTATTGCTGATAAAGAATTGCTTGAGTTTTCGCCTAAAGATTTAGACTTATTTCACCCTTGGGATGTAAGCCCTGAGCAAGGAATCGACTTATGTCATGCTGCAGAGCAAGCCGCATTAAATGCGGATGAGCGAATTGTGAACTCTGATGGTGCTAGCTTTTCTTCGCACCAAGGGCTGCGCGTGTATGGTAATAGTCATGGTTTAATCGCCGGTTATCCGCGTACACGTCATAGCATAAGCACTATGGTAATAGGCAAAGAGGGCGAGCATATGCAGCGCGACTCAGCCTATACGATTTCCCGCGATCAAGCAGGACTAAAAGACGCTGCAAGTGTTGGGCTTGAAGCAGCAGCAGAAACCCTAGCAAAACTAAACAGCCAAAAACTAGGTACTATGAAAGTACCGGTTATTTTTAGAGCCGATATTGCTAACTCATTATTTGGTCATTTAGTGTCAGCGATTGGTGGTGGCGCACTGTACCGTAAATCCAGCTTTTTACTGGACAGCTTAGGTACGCAAGTTTTTAGCAAAACCGTTAATATCTCAGAGCGCCCACACCTACTAAAAGGGTTAGCATCATCACCATTTGATAGTGAAGGGGTTAAAACCCTCGACAGAGAAATAATACACGGTGGTGAGTTGCAAACGTATTTACTAGCGAGCTACGCAGCGCGTAAAATGAATATGACGCCAACAGGTCATGCCGGTGGTATCCACAACTGGTTAGTTGAACAAACCCATCAAGATTTAGCCGCACTATTAAAAACCATGGGCACAGGTTTATTAGTCACTGAACTTATGGGGCAGGGTGTAAATACCGTGACCGGTGACTACTCTCGCGGTGCTGCGGGTTTTTGGGTTGAAAATGGTGAAATACAGTACCCAGTAAGTGAAATTACCATTGCTGGAAATTTAAAAGATATGTTTAAAGGTATTTCAGCCATTGGTGGCGATATAGAGCGACGTGGTGGTATTCAAACGGGCTCGGTACTGATTGAACAAATGCAGGTCGCGGGTGCTTAATACCGAACTGCAATAGTACTTAATTCAGCGAATTGGTATAACCCCACTTTGTTTGCTTAAATTAAGCTTAATTTAAGCAAACTTTCTTTTGATGTTTTTAAGGTGTGATATGGCTAAAGATAGATATGCGCCAAAACCATTAACCGACATTATGGCCGGGCTGAACAACCGTTTAGCAGCCTATGCGGGAAAAAGCCAAGCACTGGATACACAGCAACAGTTGTTACGCGATTTCTTAGGCCCTAAGCTAGGCGATAAATGCCGAGTAAGTAATTATCGTGATGGTACGCTGATGATCGAGGCTGTTTCTGCTCCTATTGCACTTCGACTTAACTATTTAAAAATGGATATGCAGTCTCATTTTAGAGCAGCTGGTATGGCAGAGCTTGGGCAAATAAAAATTACCGCCAATCCACAAGCAACTCAACGATTAAGCACCCGACCTAAAGCGGTTGATGGCAAACCAACGAACTCCCTTACAATGAGTGAACAAACGGCTGATTATTTAAATGCTATCGCCGATTCTGCGCCTCCGTCATTAAAAGAAAAGCTTCAGCGCTTGGCTTTGCACGGTAAAAATAAGCCCTAGCTAGCCCTCGCACTAGGGTCTGTTGACCTTTTAAGATTAAATTTGTAGCAGTCTGTTTGGTTTTAAGGCAAGGCAGAGCCTATGTGGTGTGGTTATTCCCCATAAATAGGCGATAACGCAGCATCAATACCAAACAGGCGCTGCCCGAAGGGTTCTGCCTAGGGGCGATTTACTCTTTGTTGCTCGGTTTTGACTTAGCCCACTAGGTTACAAACCTCGCGCCGCGATTAAACCGCTCCTAGTTTGAACAAATTTCAATCCACAAAGGTCAACAGACCTTAAACTCCTTTTCTCGCTCTGAAGAAGCGTAAAATACTTTGTTACATATTCGATTTTATTGTTATTTAAATCAGGTTTATGATGCTGGATCAGTGCCTTTATTTAAGGTGCTCGCAATACGTATTTTATTAAGTTACATGTATCCCATAAAGCTTAATGAAATGCGTATTTATATTAATTAATATACGGGATCCTTATGCAAAAAATAACCATAACTGCCGCTAGTATAGCACTGGCGTTAGGTTTAGTTGGCTGCGGTGAAAAGCCACAACAAATGAAAGCAGAAGCAACAACAGTGACTGCACCTGTTGCAACCCCAGGTGCGCTAGGTGTTGATTTACAAAATATGGATGAAAGTGTTCGTGCACAGGATGATTTTTATTATCATGTTAATGGTCAATGGTTAGCAAAAACCGAAATTCCAGGTGATAAGTCTAACTATGGATCCTTCTCTCAGTTATATGATGAATCACAAAAAGCAATGAAGACGGTACTTGAGCGCGCTGCGACTAATGCTGATGCAGAAGTGGGCAGCGATGAGTATAAGTTGGGGGCTTTTTATACCAGTTATATGGCCAAAAATGCGCGTGAAGAGCTTGGTATTACTCCGCTTAAAGAGTCATTGTCGGACATTGATAAAGTGACTAATAAAGCTGACTTAGTGACGTTAATGGCTCAGTTACAAGTAAAAGGCGGGGACTTACCGTTTGGTTGGTATGTAAATAATGATGCTAAAAACTCTAGTGAAAATGCTTTATATGCGTACCAAGCTGGCTTAGGGTTACCGGATCGCGATTATTACTTAAAAGATGATGAAAAATTCACAAAAATTCGTGCTGCGTATCAAACTTATATTGGTGACATTTTAGCAAAGGCGGGTGTTACAAGCGCTGAAAATGCCGCTAATGCGATTATAGAGCTTGAGAAAACTATTGCCCAAGCGCAGTGGAGTCGAGTACAAAGCCGCGATGCAACTAAGTCATATAATAAAATGACGGTAGCTGAAGCTAACGAGTTAATGGGTGAGTTTGATTTAAGCGCTTATTTTGAAGCGGTCGGTGTTGATGCTCAAGAGTTGATTGTGCGCCAACCAAGTTACTTTGAAGCGTTTGCAGCTATTTTCAAAAATACCGACTTAACTGTGTGGCAAAATTATTTAAAATTCCATTTTGTTAGTAATTACGCGCAGTTGCTTAATAAAGATTTAGTAGACTTGAAGTTTAATTTTTATAGCACTACCTTGCGCGGTGTTGAAGAACAAGCACCACTTTGGAAGCAAGCTGTTGATGCATCAAACAGTGTGCTGGGTGAAATTTTAGGCAAAGTGTATGTTAAAGAAAACTTCCCACCAGAAGCCAAAGCGCGTATGGAAGAGTTAGTTGATAACGTAATCAAAGGTTATTCAGTGGCAATTGACAACCTTGAATGGATGAGCCCTGAAACAAAAGTGGCGGCACAAGAAAAGCTTAATAAGTTTACCCCTAAAATTGGTTATCCAGATAAATGGAAAGATTACTCAGATTTAGCGATTAACCCTGATGAACTTGTCGGCAACTATATTCGATACAGTGAATGGGCTTATGCAGATATGATTGCTAAATTAGGTAAGCCAGTTGATCGATCTGAGTGGCATATGACGCCACAAACAGTAAATGCTTACTACAACCCAGTGAACAACGAAATAGTATTCCCTGCGGCGATTTTGCAGCCTCCTTTCTTTAATTTAGAAGCGGATGATGCGGTTAACTATGGTGCTATTGGTGCAGTTATTGGCCATGAGTTAGGCCATGGCTTTGATGATCAAGGTGCAAAATACGACGGTGATGGCAATTTACGTAATTGGTGGAGCGAGTCAGACCTTAAGCAGTTTGAACAGCGAAGTGCTGCCTTAGTTGCGCAGTATAATCAGTATAAACCGTTTGAAGATGCCAGCGTTAATGGTGAGCTGACACTGGGTGAAAATATTGGTGATTTAGGTGGCTTAACCGTCGCTTATAAAGCATATCAGTTATCGCTGGGTGATTCGAAAGCGCCAATTATTGAAGGCTATACGGGCGATCAACGCTTCTTTATGGGCTGGTCGCAAATTTGGCGTCGTAAATACCGTGATGAAGCATTGCGTAATCGTTTAATGACCGATTCACATTCACCGAGTCATTATCGCGTAATTGGTATTTTGTCGAACATGCCAGAATTTTACCAAGCGTTTGATGTTAAAGAGGGCGATAAAATGTATATCAAGCCTGAAGATCGCGTAAAAATTTGGTAATTTGAGCTAAAATTAACTTAAGCGGTTAGAGCCATTAATCGCAAAATAAAAAGCCAGTGAGCATCATGCTCACTGGCTTTTTAGTTACTTTTATACCTGATGATAAAACTAGCTATATTTCGTTTTTATGGCGCTAATAATCTCAACATTGGCAGCAGGAAATTCATAGTTATCAAGCTCGTCTATGCTTACCCACTCACAGGGTTGCCCTTCTGCGCCATGGGCTTGGCCATTAAAGTTACTGACCACGTGTACATTAAGTCGTACACACTTATCGCCGTAGTCATGCTCAATGGTGATAAGCTCGCTTGAACTATGAATAGTTAAGCCTACTTCTTCTAGAAGCTCACGTTTTAGAGCTTGAAACACGGTTTCTCCGGCTTCAACTTTGCCACCAGGAAATTCCCATAATCCACCTTGATGTTGCTCATCTGCTCGTTTACAAATAAACAATGCGTTATTTTTTTTAATAACACCGACTGCGACATTGATGATTACCTTAGTCATTATTTCTCCCTTTTATAGCATAAAAAAAGCGACGCAAGCGTCGCTTTTTATTTTCAAAGTTGTGTTATTTTAATTTTCCACAACATTGCTTGTATTTTTGACCTGAGCCACACGGACATGGATCGTTACGGCCAACTTTTGGCTCGCTACGCGCCATAACCTGAGCGCTTTGTGGTGCTTCACCACCTACGTGCTCTGCTTGTTCATGTTGATATTCGCGAGGGGCATTTTCACTTTTACGGTGTTGCTCTTCTACTTTTTCAACATCCTCTTCAGCGCGAACTTGCACTTTACTTAAAATACCGACGACATCGACTTTTAAGTTTTCTAGCATTTCAGAGAACAATTCAAACGACTCACGTTTGTATTCTTGCTTAGGATTCTTTTGTGCATAACCACGTAAGTGAATACCTTGGCGTAAGTGATCCATTGCAGCAAGGTGATCTTTCCAATGTTGGTCAAGACTTTGAAGCATAATTGCTTTTTCAAAATGACGCAGTACAGAGTCGCCGACCATTTCCTCTTTTTGCTTGTAGGCTTGTTCAACCGCTTCTTCAATACGCTCACGAAGTTTTTCTTCGTATAGCTTATTGTCATCAGCTAACCACTGAGTAATTGGTAACTCAATTAAGAAATCTTGCTTTAAACGTTCTTCAAGCCCTGGTATATCCCACATCTCAGCTAAGCTTTGTGGGGCAATGTATTGATCAATTACACCAGCGAGCACATCACCACGGATAGCAGTAATCGTTTCTGAAATATCACCCTCTTCCAGCAATTCATTACGTTGAGAGTAAACAACACGACGTTGGTCGTTTGCTACATCATCGTACTCAAGTAGCTGTTTACGCACATCAAAGTTACGTGCTTCTACTTTACGCTGAGCGTTTTCGATTGCGCGGTTAACCCATGGGTGTTCAATGGCTTCGCCACGTTGCATACCTAGTTTACGCATCATGTTAGTCATGCGCTCACCAGCAAAAATACGCATCAGCGCATCATCCATCGATAGGTAGAAACGGCTTGAACCAGCATCACCTTGACGGCCAGAACGACCACGTAATTGGTTATCAATACGACGTGACTCATGGCGCTCTGTACCAATAATATGTAAACCGCCGGCATCAATTACTGCGTCATGGCGAATCTTCCATGCCGCCTTAATTTCAGCAATTTGATCGGCCGTTGGGTTTTCAAGCTTTTCAACTTCGCTGTTCCAGTTACCACCCAGTACGATATCGGTACCACGACCGGCCATGTTAGTGGCAATGGTAACAGTCCCTGGTAAGCCCGCATCAGAAACAATGTCAGCTTCTTGTGCGTGGAATTTAGCGTTCAGTACATTGTGCTTAATTTTTTCTTTACGTAAAAACTGCGATAAGTACTCAGAACTTTCAATTGAGATAGTACCAACAAGTACCGGCTGACCACGTTCTTGACAGTCTTTAATATCTGCTAAAATGGCTTCGTACTTCTCTTCTTGCGTTAAGTAAACTAAATCAGCGCGATCATCACGGATCATTGGCTTATTGGTTGGCATAACAACTGTGTCTAAACCGTAGATAGACTGAAACTCAAACGCTTCTGTATCGGCTGTGCCTGTCATACCTGCTAGCGTTTCGTACAAGCGGAAGTAATTTTGGAACGTAATAGAAGCTAACGTTTGGTTCTCGTTTTGAATTTTCACACCTTCTTTTGCTTCTACAGCTTGGTGTAAACCTTCTGACCAACGGCGTCCTTCCATAGAGCGACCTGTGTGCTCATCAATAATGATAACTTCGTTTTCTTTAATAACGTAGTCAACATCTTTTTGGTAAAGCTTGTGCGCACGAAGAGCTGCATAAACGTGACTGAGTAGCGTGATGCTCGCTGCTGAGTACAGTGAATCACCTTCTTCAATTAAGCCGCGCTCTGTAAGTAGCTCTTCAACTTTTATTTGCCCACGCTCAGTTAGGTGAACTTGCTTAGATTTTTCATCGATAGTGAAATCGCCATCACCTTCAATCCCTTCCTCATCTTCTTTTTCTTGTAGTTCAAGTAAAGGAACAATGGTATTTATTTCAGTGTAAAGCTCTGAGCTGTCTTCAGCTGGGCCAGAAATAATAAGCGGCGTTCGCGCTTCATCAATTAGGATTGAATCCACTTCATCCACTACGGCATAGAATAATGGGCGTTGTACGCGTTCATCAATGCTAAATGCCATGTTGTCACGTAGGTAGTCAAAACCAAATTCGTTGTTGGTACCGTATGTGATGTCGGCTTCATAAGCTTGTTTTTTCTGCTGCGGCATCATGCCCGGAACATTACAACCAACGGTTAAGCCTAAAAATTCAAATAAAGGGCGGTTGGTTTCAGCATCACGCTTGGCCAAGTAGTCATTCACGGTAATAACATGAACACCTTTACCTGTTAAGCCATTTAAATATGCTGGAAGTGTCGCGGTTAGGGTTTTACCTTCACCAGTACGCATTTCTGCAATACGGCCTTGTTGTAAAACCATACCACCTAATAATTGCACGTCGAAGTGACGCATACCGTTTACACGCTTTGACGCCTCACGTACCACAGCAAATGCTTCTGGTAGAATGTCGCCTAAGCTTTGTCCGTTATCGTAACGTTCTCTAAACTCAGCTGTTTTAGCTTTTAAATCTTCATCTGAAAGCGCTTCTAGTTGCGTTTCAAGTGCATTGATCAGTGCGACCGTCTTTCTTAGGTTTTTAATAGTGCGGTCATTGCGACTACCAAAAATCTTGGTAAATAAATTAGATATCATGATAAAACCGTTACAATGTGTTTTTTTGCTAGCCGTGCATCGGCTAACCCATTTTTTACAATTGATAATTAATGTATTCTTTGAATTAACCTTTAGGACACATTAATTAGCAATTTTGTATTAAGCTGCTTTAAAAGCACTGTTTATTACCTGCGCTACTATACCAGACTCTGCTAAACATCAAACTACCTCAAGAAAAAGATCTTCATTTAAAACAGAAAAATTAGATCGTGCTCATAAAAATAGTGTTCTATTGCTAAATTTGATTAAAACTGCAGATAAACAGACCCTAAGGATATGGTGCTGAATAAATTAAAAACAAGGGTAAAACGCTTAAATTTCACCCTTAAATTCTTTGTTTACAGGCATCGATTTTTAAAGCTTAAATTGAGCAACTGTTTTATTGAGCGCCCCAGCTAAGTCACTTAAATCATGTGCTTCATCGGCGAGAGTGTGTGCATGGTGAGCGGTGCTATTAACTAAGTTATTAATAGCAGTAAGGCTCGTGTTAATATCTTCTGCAACGACTGTTTGTTGCTCGGTGGAGGTGGCAATTTGATGGCTTTGATCTTGCACTTTAGTGACCGACTGTTTGATGCTTTGTAATGAGCCCAGTACTTCCTTGGTTTGAGTAACAGAGCTTTGCGCTTGATCTTGCCCTTGCTGCATCATAACGGCAGCCTTTTGCGCAATTTGTTGTAAACGAGAAATCATATTACGAATATCGTCGGTTGACTCTTGAGTACGACTTGCAAGTGAGCGTACTTCATCAGCAACTACAGCAAAGCCTCGCCCATGCTCACCTGCACGAGCCGCTTCAATGGCAGCATTAAGGGCTAAAAGATTAGTTTGCTCAGCAATAGAATTGATGACATCAATGAGTGCACCAATGTTGGTACTTTCTTGTTCTAGACCTGTAACAACCTTAGATGCTTCCCCTATATGAAGTGCCAATGCGCTCATTACATCTTGTGCCTGCGTTGAACGCTCGGTACCTTGTGTAGTTATTATTTGTACTTCTTCGGCAGCGGTATTGGTATATTGTGCATTGCGAGAAATTTCAAGCACGGTACTGGCCATTTCGGTTACTGCGGCGCTGACACTATCTACTTGTTGTTTCTCTTGTTGAATTTCCGAGTTGGTTTTCCTAGAGACTATTTTTAATTGATTGGCAGCCTCATTGAGTTGCTCTGCTTGGGTAGCGGTTTGACGCATCATCAAGCGTAATTTATCAATAAAGGTATTCATGTGATTGGCTAATTGACCGACTTCATCACGGCTATTGATATCAATTTTTTGGGTTAAATCGCCATCACCCGAGGCTATATCGCGCATAATATGCGTTAGCTTTACAATTGGTTTAGAGATCAGCTGCGTTGCCCAAATGATCATAACAATCACAATAAACAACATAATAACTACTGTGGTGACGGTGCTTTTAACGGCATCGTTTACTGGGGCCTCAATTAAGCTTGTTGGAATTAATAGCCCAACATACCAATCTAAGAAGGGTTGCTCCAATTGTAGGCGACTATAAACAACATAGTATTGTTCTCCTTTAAAAGTAACCGTGTGACTACCTTGTAGGTTTTTTTGCATCTGTTGATTAAGTGTCTCAAAGCCAGAAGTGTTTTCAAACTGTTGCTCTAGCCCATCTAAACCTTGCTTTTTCTTAGTGCCGTCATCAGTAATTGACAAGTTGTGTTTGGTTGCTTTCGAAAGGTGCACCACTTTTTGGTTGCTGTCTAATAAGAAGCCGTAGCCTTGATTATTAAAGCGAATGCTTTCTACCATGGCATTAATTTTATTTAACTGCAGGTCTACGCCACCAATACCAATTAGTTTTTTTTGCTCATTATAAACAGGTTGCTGTACTACGGCTGAGGCATCGCCTGTTGTTAAATCAACTGAAATAGGGCCTACGTATAGTTTGTTTAGTTGCATGGCTTCTTGCCACCAACCACGCTTATATGCGTAATAAGGTTGGCCGTTATAATCCGACGTGCGTTCGTTTTCTTTAAAGTATTCGCCTGTAATTGCTGAGGCAAAAAATGCTGAGAGAATATTTTCATCATGGGCGCTAATGCGCACAAAGTCTTGATTTATTTCACTGTAACCGGGAGCGTTTGCCACAGGTTGATCACGTTGTTCCCATGCCTCGAAAAAATTAACTAAGTGTGGGTTATTTACAAAAGTAGATACCACTTTTCCGTACCTAGCAAAGTAACCTTGCATTGATAACTGCTCACTTTGCAGGTAACTTTGTGCTTCGCGTTCAATATTAACGCGTGATAGGTCGGCGATATGTTTGATAAAAAATGTGGAGGCGAGAATCAGCAGCACGGTAATCGTACCACCAATTAGTAATAATATTTTTTTTCGTAAAGAGAGATTATTCAGCATAAGTGTACGTATTGTTATTATTTTTAGTATCGTTATCTAATCATATTTTGTTTTTTATCGCTATAAAACGCGTTAATAAGTGTGATTATGCTTTTAATAAAGGGTAAATAAAGTGCAAACCAACAAAGGTAACTTAGTAGTTCTTGGCGCAGGTTGGCTTGGCCAAGCCTTATGTATTGATGCACAAAAACAAGGTTGGCAAGTGCAAGGGACTCATCGTAGTGACACCCATCAATTTGATTTTGAGCGTCAGTTTGTTTTACAAAACGGCGAGCTGCAGCACCAAGTGGATTTACAAAATGCGTATTGGGTGTGTGCTATACCGCCGCGCAGTCGTGACAGCGAAAGTGATTATGCACAGGTGCTGGAACAGGGATTAAAGCTGGCAACTAAGCTTAATTGTAAAGGTTTTTTATTGTGCTCATCGACTGGGGTGTATGATCAAGAGCCCGGAGTTTATAGTGAAAGTAGCGATATATCAGGCACTAATGAGCGACAAATAAAGCTCTATGATGCAGAAGAGCAAGTGCTAGAGCAGCAAGGTAAAGTGCTTAGGTTAGCCGGGTTGTTGGGGCCAAATCGAGAGCCGGGTCGGTTTGTGGCAGGTAAAGAGCTCAATACGTCAAGTCAGCAAGTGGTGAACATGGTGCATCAACAAGATGTGATCAATGCCATTTATGCGGTACTTAACAATTGGTCACAAGGGCAAAGTATTTATAATGTAGTTAACCCTGCGCACCCGAGCAAAGCAGATTATTATGCACAAAAGTGTGAGCTGTATGGCACACAAATGCCAAGCTTTAGTAGTGATGAAGTCGCTGAGCGCAAAGTTATTGGCTCAGCGATAGAAGCGCTGGGTTTTAGTTATCAGTATGGTATTTAATAAGAAGGTAAGGGCGAGTTTTTTATAAAGTCGCACAACTTACCTTCACTTAGTAGTGTGTTAGCCGCTTCAATATCGGGGGCAAAGTAGCGGTCTTTATCGTAATAGCTAACATGTTGGCGTAGTAGTGCTTTTGCATTTTCTACCTGCTCACACGCATGTAGTGGCGCTCTAAATTCTAGCCCTTGAGAAGCACTCAGCCATTCAATAGCTAACACGCCTTGCGTATTATTAGCCATATCAACTAAGCGCCTAGCGGCAAAGGTTGCCATAGAGACATGGTCTTCTTGGTTAGCTGAGGTCGGTAAGCTATCTACCGAGGCCGGGTGTGCTAGTGATTTGTTCTCTGAGGCGAGCGCAGCTGCGGTCACTTGAGCAATCATAAATCCTGAATTTACCCCACCGTTTTCAACTAAAAATGGCGGCAATTTTGATAAATTAGAGTCAATCAGTAGGGCAATACGTCGCTCAGCTAAGGCGCCAATTTCGGCAATGGCAATCGCAAGATTATCAGCGGCCATAGCAACGGGCTCAG
Organism: Pseudoalteromonas sp. BSi20311; assembly: GCF_000239875.1. NCBI lineage: Bacteria > Pseudomonadati > Pseudomonadota > Gammaproteobacteria > Alteromonadales > Pseudoalteromonadaceae > Pseudoalteromonas > Pseudoalteromonas sp. BSi20311. The sequence continues at coordinate 13,774 of NZ_BADU01000157.1, forward strand.
CATGAAAGTTTCCGCCTGAAATAATATCCCCTACATCGGCAAAAACGAGTGGATTGTCGGTTACCCCGTTTGACTCACACAGTAATACCTCGGCGGCCTGGCGTATTTGGGTTAAACACGCACCAAGTACTTGCGGTTGGCAGCGCAGGCAATAAGGGTCTTGTACTTTTTCACAATTAATATGTGAGTCACTAATTTGTGAGTGGGTGCTTAATAGCTCTCTAAATACCTGCGCTGTATCAATTTGCCCTTGTTGACCACGAACCTCATGAATACGTGCATCAAATGGTGCGCGACTGCCCATGGCGGCCTCAATACTTATAGAGCCAATAACACAGCTTTGTGCGTACAAATCTTCTGCTCTAAATAATCCCTGCAGTGCAAATGCAGTAGAGGCCTGTGTGCCATTTAATAGTGCTAAGCCTTCTTTAGCAGCTAATGTCAGTGGCTCTAGCCCTGCAATTTTTAACCCCTGTTCTGCGCTTATTAGCTCTCCTTGATAGCGCATTTTCCCTTCACCTAATAAAGGCAAGCACATATGGGCAAGGGGGGCTAAATCGCCCGATGCGCCCACTGAGCCTTTTTTAGGCACGCATGGATACACTTCATTTTTAAGTAGCTGTATAAAAAACTCAATTACTGCTAAACGAATACCAGAATAACCCCGTGATAAAGAATTTACTTTTAGGGTGATCATTAATCTGACCGTGCTGTCATCCATTAATTCGCCAATGCCCGCAGCGTGTGAAAGCACAATACTGCGTTGTAATAGTTTTAGCTCATCATTCGCTATTTTAGTATTGGCTAATAAACCAAAGCCGGTATTAATACCATATACAGTACGCTGCTCGTTTATTACGTCTTGAACGGTTTGTGCGCTGGCTGCTATTTGCGTGGCGGCCTCAGTTGCCAAAGTTAAATTTATGGGTGATTGATTAATTTTTCTTAAGGTATTTAATTCAAGCTGACCTGGTGTGAGAGTGTATGAAATCATGACTTATCCTTGTTAAGCATAGGTAGGTCTAGGTTTTGTTGTTGTGCACAGTTTTTTGCAATGTCATAACCGGCATCGGCATGGCGCATTACACCGGTAGCAGGATCGTTCCACAGCACTCTTGCAAGGCGTTGCTCTGCTTCATCGGTACCATCGGCAACAATAACCACACCTGAATGTTGACTAAAGCCCATACCTACACCACCGCCATGGTGAAGCGATACCCAAGTAGCACCGCCAGCGGTATTGAGCAGGGCATTCAATAAAGGCCAATCAGAGACTGCATCGGAGCCATCTTGCATGCTTTCTGTTTCACGGTTAGGACTGGCAACTGAGCCTGAGTCAAGATGATCACGGCCAATAACCACCGGTGCTTTAAGCTCACCGTTTTTAACCATTTCATTAAAGGCAACCGCTAGACGCGCGCGGTCTTTTAAGCCAACCCAACAAATACGTGCAGGCAAGCCTTGAAATTGAATTCGCTCACGCGCCATATCAAGCCAGTTATGCAAATGCTTATCATCAGGGATTAGTTCTTTTACTTTTGCGTCTGTTTTGTAAATATCTTCGGGATCGCCTGAGAGTGCTACCCATCTAAATGGACCAATACCTTCACAAAATAATGGACGAATATAAGCAGGTACAAACCCAGGGAAATCAAATGCATTAGTGACGCCTTCTTCGAGCGCCATTTGACGAATATTGTTGCCATAGTCGGTAGTTGCTGCGCCTGCATCTTGTAGTGCCAACATCGCTGTTACTTGAACTGCCATTGATTGTTTGGCTGCTTTGACCACTGCTTGTGGATTATCGATTCGCATTTTTGCTGCATGCTCCATACTCCAACCTTGTGGTAGGTAGCCGTTAAGCGGATCATGGGCTGAGGTTTGATCGGTGACTATATCGGGAGTAATACCACTTTTTACTAAGGTACTAAAAACATCAGCCGCGTTACCAAGTAAACCCACAGAAAGCGCTTCACCTTTTACACAGGCATCGGTTATTAATTTTAATGCATGCTCAAGATCTGTGGCTTTTACGTCGACGTACCCTGTTTTTATTCGAAAATCGATACGGCTTTCATCACATTCCACCACTAAGGCACTAAAGCCTGCCATGGTTGCAGCTAATGGTTGTGCACCGCCCATTCCTCCGAGGCCACCAGTTAACACCCATTTACCTTTGGCATCGCCTGAAAAGTGTTGTTTTGCCATAGCTACAAAGGTTTCGTAAGTGCCTTGAACAATCCCTTGAGAACCAATATAAATCCAAGAGCCAGCGGTCATTTGACCGTACATCATCAAGCCTTTTTTATCTAACTCGTTAAAGTGCTCCCAGTTTGCCCAGTGCGGAACAAGGTTAGAATTTGCAATTAATACCCGCGGTGCATTGCTATGAGTTTTAAATACACCCACCGGTTTGCCAGATTGCACTAATAGGGTTTCGTCATCTTCTAGGCGTTCAAGCGTTTCAATTATTTTGTCATAGCTTGGCCAGTCACGCGCAGCACGGCCAATCCCGCCATACACCACCAAAGCTTGAGGGTGCTCGGCAACATCAGGGTCTAAATTATTCATTAGCATGCGTTTAGCTGCTTCAGTTTGCCAGCTTTTTGTGGTTATTTGATTACCATGCTGTGCGCGTATTGTGCGCTGTGTGTCCAGTCGATGATTCATTTTTCACTCCTGTTAAATAGTGTTAAGCGTTATGCGCTTTTATTATTATTTTTAAATGTTAATTGTCCGCCTAAGCGATACTTACTGCCCGGCGATATAAGTCGTGCAAAGCTTACAATTCCGTTTACCGACCAAGTACGGCGTATTACTTGTAAACAGGGCTCTTCATTATATAAGTTAAGCCATTGGCACATTTCACTGCTTGGTGTAATAGCCTCTACCGTGTGCCTTGCTTGTGTTAAAGGGGCAACTGTTGATAAGTATTCGTGTGGGGTAAGGGCGGTAAAATCTTGTTGTAAATAATCTTTTGCAAGGGGCGGATTTACAAAGCGCTCTTCGACTTGTAAGGGGCTGTCGTTTTCGTTATGAATAATGACACTGCGATATACCACGCTATTTACCTCCACACCTAAAGCAATTGCAATTGGCGCGACGGCATTAATTGATTCCAATACTTGCACTGTGCAGCTGTAGTTTCCGTTTCGCTCTTTTACTTCATGGGCGATGTTTTTAATTTCAAGTAATGACGACTGTGATTTGAAGCTTGCTACAAACGTGCCTAACCCTTGGCTACGAGTTAAAATGCCCGCATCAGTGAGCTCACTGAGGGCTCGACGTGCGGTCATTCTGCTTACCGTAAACTGTTTTGCTAGTTCATTTTCTGAGGGTACGCGTTGGTTTTCAAGCCAAAGTCCGCTGCGTATTTTGTCCACAATAAACTGCTTTATTTGCGTAAACTTAGGTGTTGGCATAAATACTTTTAGTATATTAAAAATAAACAATACCTAGTAAGATGGCACAATCATCTTGTATATACAAGATGTGTTGTTAAACTCGTTTGAACACTATCGCGGAGAAATTTATGCAAGCTACAGAATCCACAGAGCAATTAAATGATATCGATTTACTGCTCACCGATGCCAATATTGCCACTATGGATAGCAACATTGATGCGCCTTATGGAGCGATAGAAAATGCGGCTTTAGCAATTAAAAATGGCAAAATAGTATGGCTAGGTGAACAAACTGAGTTACCTGATTTTGATGTGTTAGCCACTCCGACATTAAGTGTGAAAGGGCAGTGGTTAACGCCTGGCTTAATTGATTGTCATACTCACTTAGTGTTTGCCGGTTCTCGTGCGAAGGAGTTTGAGCAGCGTTTGCAGGGAGTGAGTTATCAGCAAATTGCTGCGCAAGGGGGCGGAATTGCAAGTACCGTAAAAGCAACCCGAGAGGCTGATCATGAACAACTGTTTGTAGCCGCAAAAGAACGTTTAAATGCACTGTTAGCAGAAGGCGTAACTACAGTTGAAATTAAGTCAGGGTATGGGCTTGATATCGAAAATGAGAAAAAAATATTAGAGGTGGCTAGGTTGTTAAACCAACATCATCCAATTGAAATAATTAACACCTTTTTAGGCGCGCATGCATTACCTTTAGAGTTTAAAAATCGCAGTGATGATTATATAGATTTAGTGTGTAATGAAATGCTTAACACCCTTGTTGAACATGATTTAGTGGATGCGGTTGACGTATTTTGTGAGGATATTGGCTTTAGTTATGCGCAAACGCAGCGGGTATTTAATGCGGCTAAAAAACTGGGGTTAGCAATTAAGTGCCATGCGGAGCAGTTATCTAATCAACAAGGTGCTGCGCTGGTGGCGCAATACAATGGTTTGTCTGCGGATCATTTAGAATACCTTGATGAAACAGGTGTTAAAGCTATGGCCAATGCAGGCACTGTGGCGGTATTGCTCCCTGGCGCTTTTTATTTTTTAAAAGAAACGAAATACCCTCCAATTGAGCTGTTAAATAAATACAAGGTCCCCATCGCAATTGCCACTGACTTCAACCCCGGCACATCACCGTTATGTTCGTTGCAATTAATGATGAATATGGCTTGTACTTTATTTAATTTTACTCCAGAGCAAGCATTAATGGGAGTTACGGCACATGGGGCTCGGGCTCTAGGTTTTACTGATAGAGGGGTATTAAAAGTTGGCGCTCGCGCAGATATCGCTCATTGGCAAATTGACCATCCTGCACAATTAAGTTATCAGTTTGGGGTAAATGAACTGTTAAATCTATGGATATTGGGTAAACTTAGTTAGTTTGTATAAAATTAACTCTTAAACCTATGTTTTATTTAATGTCAGTGAGTACGTCAGCTATGGATGGAACGTTATTGAGCTACAGCAATTTAGCTATTTTTTTAAGTGGTGCACTTTTAATGGCAATGGTTGCCACGCTATTAACCGTTAAAAGTAACGTAATGAGACTCAGCTTTTTATGTACTGGGCTCATTGGCTTAGCTATGGTCAGTAGTGCAATACCTTGGCTCGCTATTTTACTAGCGCTAGGTTTTGGTTTTAATTTATATCAAGCGAAATTACAAAAGCAAAAAAAACCATTTCTTATCAGTGCCTGTGCAAGCGCATTACTTGCTTTATTGTTAATAGGGTATCTCTTTTTTACGCTGCATTTAGCGTGGTTGCTCATGGCTATTTTACTGCTCTCAGTCAGTGGTTTTTTAGCTGATAATGAGCCTAAAGCTACTACGCCTTTAAAGCCACAAACCGAGCCTGAGGTGTATGTTGAAAACTCACCCTTAGCCAGCTTCCCCGATAAACAACAGTTACGTCAAAAGTATAATGAGCTTACCAATGAAGGTTCATTCAGAGCCGCACTTATTGTATTAAGGCTAGAGGGGTTTGCGCAGGTAAATCAGCATATTGGACGAGATTTTGGTGACTTATTGTTGTCGCAGTCGGCAAATCGAATAAAAAACTTACTAGACAGTGATGAAGTGTTGTTCCTTGCTCCGCATGCTAAATTAGCGCATTTAGGCGGGTTAAATTTCGCGTTTATTTGTGTTCTACAAAGCCATAATCATTTACATCAACAGCTTATCAAGCAAATTATTGGCGCTACATTAAAGCCCTTTAACGTGGCAAATTGCACTATTGAAGTAAAGGTAAGAGCCAGTTATGTTCATTGCGATCAACAAAGTACGAACTTTGATGATTTAATTAGTCATGCTTACTTGGCACTTGATAGTCAGCCAAGCAAACAAATAGTGGCTTATCATCAACAAATGACGGTTGAGCATTTAGAGCAACAAGCGCGATTAACAGAGCTTGCGAATATCAGCTTTGCTGATGAGTTTGAGCTGTTTTTTCAACCCGTTATTCGCAACGGCGATGGCCAAATTGAATTTTTAGAATTGTTATTGCGTTGGCAACACCCCACGCAAGGCACCTTATCGGCAAGCCGATTTATAAATGATATTAGAATTGCAGGGCTTGGTTATTCACTGGCTACCTTTGTTATAGAGCGTGCTGGCGAATTAGCCATGGCACTTCGTATGGAAGGGATGTCGGTGCCTTTGAGTGTTAATTTATTTGGCCCAGAAATGCTCAATGAAGAGTTTGTTGATTTTGTTTACGGAGTAATTGGTGAGCATCAACTAAGACCAGGCGATTTAATTATTGAATGTCCGCTTCATGTTTTTACCAGCCTAGATGATAAAGGCAGAGCCATGATCGCAAGGCTTAACAGTTTAGGTTTAAAAGTATGCGTTGATGGCTTGGGAGATAACCCCGTATTACTGTCTAAATTACCAAGTTTAGCGGTGGAGTATATTAAGGTATCTCCGGCCTTAACTGCTGACTTTAGTAATCAAAATAATATACGCAGCTTAGTAAGCGGCATGGTAGAAATGCATAATCAGCAACAAACAAAAGTGATTTTTGAAGGTGTTGAAACACTGGACCAACTTAAATTTGTGAAAAGTTTGAAAGCTTATGCCTCACAAGGCTACTACTTCGGACACCCTTTAAGTAGCTTAGGGTTAATGAGTTGGTTTAAACAGTGGTTACAGGCACAAGAAGACTAATTAGATTTTTTGCTTTGTTTGGAGGTAGGTATTTACTAAGGCGCTGATTACTTGACCACATTGTAATTTACCCGCAGCAAGAGAGTGAGGATGTTGCGACGGTGCTGCTTCGCATAAATGTAAATAAGCACTGTGATGATTACTTGCAGCTAAATAAACATAATGCTCGCCATCGCTAACATCAAAACCGCAATAATTAAATGCGCTTGCAGGTATGTTGGTTAGGCTATCTAAATCAACTTCTATTCCTAACGGTGCGTTATCAAATGCGTTTAGTGCATTGTTAGTTGCCTCCGTTAAACTTGTTTCTCGCCTAACATTAATCGCTTGATAGCTGGTGAAACTAAATTTTGCACTTTGCATCGCATTAAAAATTTGTTGATTATTTTTAAGCTCATGTAAGCCAATTACATGGTAACTGTTAAGGTGCTGCTCTTGATAGGCGTAATGAAAACCATTGCCACTGTGTCTGCCTTCACACTCTCTAAAGTCGGCATGGGGGTCTAAATTAATGGCGTTAATTGCGCTGTTTTTATATTTTGCAAGCGAGCGAATAATACCTAAGCAGTTATTATGTCCGCCACCAATAATGATGGGTTCAAGACCGGCTTTAAAAATCATGCTTAAAATTGCTTCAACCCGCACATCAATCTCAGCGCACAACTGACGTAATTGGTCTAAATCGAGAGGATTTTGGTTATCAAGCGAGTGTGCTTGTTCCATTAAGTCATCGAGGTTTACTTCACCAAGCAGTAACACTTTTTGCATGGCAATAGCGTGATTGTGAGGTTGGTTTAAAAAGTGTTGTAAAAAAGCGGGCCAAGCATGCTGTGCTCCGCCTTTACCTAAATTGGCTCTAGGTCCAATGTCTTCGCAAACGCCCAGTAAAACAAAGCGCATACCAAATTGTGCAGCATCAGTAAGCGCTTGTTGTATATTAACGTTTGCGTCAAGTAATGCCATTGACTGCCACGCTTTTTGTTCACCTGCACGGTTAGAACAAATGCGCTTGAGTGTGCTTTCGTTATATACTTTAAGGTGTGCTGTCACGCTACAGTTCTATTATTTCTAGCTCTAATTCTTCAGCAGAAAGTACAATACCTGTACTGTCGGCATAAACAAAATCATCATCGAAAAATGATACACCCGCAAAGTTAACGCCTATGCCGCTTTCACCCGCGCCTTCACTGTCAGCTGCAACCGGAATTGATCCAATGGCTTGAATTCCTAAATCCAGTTCTTCAAGTTCATCAACATGGCGCAGTGCACCATATACAATAATACCTTGCCAATTGTTTTCAAGTGCCAGCTCAGCCAGTTCAATATCAATTAAGGCTCTACGAGTGGAGCCTCCACCATCAATAAGTAAAATCTGATCTGTACCATCTTGAGAAAGCAATTGACGGATCAGTTCATTATTTTCAAAACATTTTACCGTTTTAATGCGGCCACCAAAACTGTGTCGACCACCAAAGTTGATGAACATAGGTTCAAGCACGTCAACCACATCAGCGAAATGGTCACATAAATCAGAAGTGCTGTAATCCATTATTTTATCCTCAAAAGATACATAAGTTAGTAACTTAGTATACCCTCCTTATATTCAATAACAACGACTTAATTGCAGTAAATTTAGCCAGAAATAGAACTAAATCAATAACACGACTCATAATTTTTTAATAAAATTGTCATCTTTATAAATAAATATTTTTAAAGCTATGGACTGAGCGTTTATAAGTGCGAGAGATTTAAGTTCTGATTGGCGAGACTGTTAAAATTAAACAATACTGTGGATGATTATATTGTCCATTTGTATAAAGGGAGTTTGTTAATGGTTAAATTTTACTGGTAGCCCTTTTTTATGGTTTTTAATGATAGGCATTATTGTTTATTTCATGTAACAAAATTATGTTAAGACAAGAAAGCATCACGTTATACTGAACTGGTAAATTTAATATAGGTATTTACAATGAACTTTTTACAGAATCTAACGATTAAACGTCGTTTACAATTTAACGCATTAATCGTTGGCTTAGCCATGATTGTTATGCTGTGCATCATCATTTATGAAGCACGTATTATGCTTAAATTAAATGAAACTATTCAGTACGCTGAAGAGCTAGATGTGCATGAGCTTTCGATGCGTAAATACGAAAAAGACTTTTTGTTTTACAAAGATGAGTCTAGTTTAGAGCTATTTGCACAAGAATATAAAAAACTACAATTTAAACTAGAAAAGCTATCTGTTTTATCTGCAGATTTAAATATTGCTACGACTCAGGTCAATCAATTTTCTACGTTAGCCCAACAGTACTATGACGACTTTCAAAATGTTGTAAAACTACAGCGTAAAATCGGGTTGCACCCAAAAGACGCTTTATATGGCGAGCTGCGAGAAGCAGTTCATAAAATAGAAACATTGCTTAGTGAGCAAAATAATTACCAATTACTCACCACTATGCTACAGCTGCGTCGAGCTGAAAAAGATTTTATGCTACGTTTAGATACCAAGTATTTAGATCGATTTAATAAATTAGCAAGCGAGTTAAAACAACAAGTAAATGCTGCAGAGCTACCCAATAATACACGTAATCAATTAGCCTCCTTAATGACCAACTACCAAAATAAATTTACTGCATTGGTAGAGGCGCAGGTGGAATTAGGCGTCGATTTAAATTCGGGTGCCCTAGGGAAAATGAGAATAAGTGTTAAGAAAAGTGATGAAGTGGTTACTTTGATCACTAATGCGACTAAAGAGCAAGTAGCTGAAACGGCGCAGCAGGCGCAATTATTAGCAATAGTCATTTTTATAATTGCAAGTATTATCGTTATGCTGCTTGTGTACTTAACCAGTCGTTCAATTATCCAACCTATAGAAAAAGTTTATCAAGCAATAGGTAAGATCAGACAAAGCAATGACTTAAGCTTGTTTATAGAGCATAAAGGGAAAGATGAAGTAACGAGGATGACCATAGACTTTAATAGTTTAATTAGTGACTTTAAAGATCTCATCTATGAAGTAAATACGGCTCTAACAACGCTTAATATAGCAACAGGGAATCTATCTGAAACAACCTCAGCGACTAGCTCCGGTATGCAAGAGCAATTACATGAAGCGGATATGGTAGCAACCGCTGCTACAGAAATGCAGGCAACGATTCAAGATATTTCACACAATACGGAAGCCGCCGCTAAAAAAGCTGAATCGACCAATGTAAGCGCCCAGCAAGGTCAGGTTGAAGTAGAGTCAACTATTAAGCATATTAATGCCTTATCTGATTCACTTGGTAAAGCTTCCAGCGTGGTGTCTCAGCTAGAAAAAGATGGTGAAACCATAGGTTCTGTACTTGATGTGATACGTGCGATTGCAGAGCAAACTAATTTACTTGCTTTAAATGCTGCCATTGAAGCGGCGAGAGCGGGTGAACAAGGTCGTGGCTTTGCGGTTGTTGCAGATGAAGTGCGCTCACTTGCACAGCGTACGCAGGAGTCAACCAGCGAAATAGAAGGCATTATTAACACCCTACAACAGCGTACTCAAGAAGTTGTTAGTATCATGCACCAATGTCGTACTCAAGGTGGCGAAAGTGCTACACAAGCAACAAAAGCGGGTGAGCTGCTAGGATCAATTACCATTGATGTGCAAACTATTATGGAAATGAGTACACATATTGCTACCGCTATTGATGAGCAAAGTCAGGTGGCTTCTGAGGTAAATAAAAACGTGGTCCGTATTCGAGATATTGCCGAGGGGGCTGCGGCTCACTCACAAACTAATGCGCAAACCAGTGAAGAGGTCTCTGAGCAAGCAAGGGTACTTCATCAAGCAATTTCAAAATATAAGGTTTAACTACTAACAGAAAAAAGTGGCTTAATTGCCGCTTTTTTCTCATTCACAGAGTATAAGTTCAGACTAAATACTAGGGGACAAACTTTATGGGTACGCTGTCTTTGTTGTTTTCATGTTGTTTAACACGCTCTAAATACGTATCCCATAAGCTTGTTTGTTCAGCTTGTAACTTAGCAAAATATTGCCAGCTGAACAGCCCGCTGTTATGGCCATCGTCAAACTCTAAACGTAACGCGTAATGCCCTACCGGCGTAATGGTTTTAATGCCCACTGCTTGTTTATTTAGTACTAACTTCATAGGCTCAGATCCATGGCCTTGAACCTCTGCTGAGGGAGAGTGTACCCGTAAAAACTCAGCGCTAAATATAACTTCAGAGTTATCATCAAAATAAACATCTAAATTTTTACTCACACTATGATAGTGCACTTTTGTAACTTGTTTCATCGTCATCTCGCTTACAAAAAAGCCTCCATATTGGAGGCTTTTAGTATAACTGTTTGTGTTTTCAATTAAAGAATAAAACGACTTAAGTCTTCATCTTCAACTAGCGCACCTAAGTGTTTTTCAACGTAGGTGGCATCGATAACAAGACTTGAACCCGCTTTTTCAGAAGCGTCATATGAAATCTCTTCCATTAGCCTTTCCATAACTGTATGAAGGCGACGCGCACCGATATTTTCGGTTTTTTCGTTTACTTGCCATGCTGCCTTAGCAATACGCTCAATTGCGTCGTCGCTAAATTCAATAGCGACTTGCTCTGTTTTGAGTAGCTCGCGTTGTTGCTCAGTAAGTGACGCGTGTGGCTCAGTTAATATACGTTTAAAGTCATCGGCTGTGAGTGCTTCAAGTTCAACACGAATAGGTAAACGGCCTTGTAACTCAGGGATCATGTCTGATGGTTTAGACATTTGGAATGCGCCTGAGGCAATAAACAACATGTGGTCAGTTTTTACCATGCCGTGCTTGGTATTAACGGTAGAGCCTTCAATAAGCGGAAGTAAATCACGTTGTACACCTTCACGACTTACATCTGGGCCAGAGGCTTCACCACGTTTACAAATTTTGTCTATTTCATCAATAAACACAATGCCGTTTTGCTCTACTGCAAAAATAGCCTGTTCTTTTAATTCTTCAGGATTAACCAGTTTACCGGCTTCTTCTTCAGTAAGTAACTTAAACGCTTCTTTAATTTTAAGCTTACGCTTAGTGCGTTTATCACCACCCATGTTTTGAAACATTCCCTGTAACTGGTTGGTCATTTCTTCCATACCAGGAGGAGCCATAATTTCAATATTAGGTTGAGCTTGGGCTAAATCAATATCAATTTCTTTGTCATCTAATTGGCCTTCGCGTAACTTTTTACGAAACGATTGGCGTGTCGATGAATTTTCATCGCGCTGAACTTCACCGTATTGATCTTTCGCTGGAGGCAGTAATACATCTAATATACGTTCTTCAGCCGCTTCTTCAGCGCGATGTTTGAACTTTTTAGTTTGTTGCTCTCGTGTCATTTTAATTGAAACATCAACTAAATCACGGATGATAGTTTCAACTTCTTTACCGACATAACCTACTTCTGTAAATTTAGTAGCTTCAACTTTAATAAAAGGTGCGTTGGCAAGCTTTGCTAAACGACGAGCAATCTCAGTTTTACCTACACCCGTAGGGCCAATCATTAAGATATTTTTTGGCGTTACTTCTGCGCGTAAGTCTTCGTTTAACTGCATACGGCGCCAGCGATTACGAAGGGCAATAGCAACCGCTTTTTTCGCTTTAGCTTGGCCAATAATATGTTGATCTAGCTCATGAACAATTTCTCTTGGGGTCATATCAGACATAGCGAGTTCCTATTACAATTCTTCGATAGTTTGGAAGTTATTCGTAAATACACAGATGTTGCCAGCAATTGTTAGACTTTTCTCTACAATTTCACGAGCACTTAAGTCGGTATTTTCTAATAAGGCGGTTGCAGCTGATTGCGCAAAGTTACCGCCGCTGCCAATTGCGATTAGGTCGTTTTCTGGTTGCACCACGTCACCGTTGCCGGTGATAATTAGCGAAGCTGTTTCATCAGCAACAGCAAGTAAAGCTTCAAGTTTACGCAGGGCACGATCGCTACGCCAATCTTTAGCCATTTCTACAGCAGCTTTAGTGAGGTTACCTTGGTGCATTTCTAATTTGCTTTCAAAACGTTCGAAAAGAGTAAAGGCATCAGCAGTGCCGCCAGCAAACCCAGCGATAACTTTGCCATTATAAAGGCGTCGAACTTTTCGGGCATTGCCCTTCATTACTGTGTTACCAAGAGATACTTGGCCGTCACCACCAATAACAACTTTGTCATCACGGCGTACACTTACGATTGTAGTCATGTTATTCCTCATCATCGCGCTGCAAGGGGCAGCGCGTAAAAAACGATTATGAAGAGGTTATATGGGTGAATGGTTTAAATTCAAGTCCAGCCCCAAATTCCGCAGCCGACAATATTAATTCGTTTAAGTTTGTTCTTGTCACTTTCTGCATGACGCTTGGTTTCATAAGGCCCTAAACGCACTTTGTACCAAATACCATTGCTGCCTGTGGTTTTTTTGATTTCTGAAATTAATCCTGCAAAGGCTATTTTAGCTTTTAAGGTTTCAGCTTGCTGATGGGTTCTAAATGAACCACATTGCATGACATAAGGGCCTTTTTGTTCAAGTTCTTTTACTTCAACCTGAATCTCATGCTCTTTAATTTCTTTAATAAATTTAGGTGGCCGCGGTTTAGCTATTTCTACTTGTTTTTCGGGTGTTGGATTTGCTTGCTTTTCAACAAGCTCTGGATCGGCATTGTTTTTAACAAACCAGAGTCCGTATGCAAAACCACCGATTAGTAACAAGGCAATAATGATTAACAAAAACGGGAAGGGTTTTTTAGCCGGCTCTTGTTTAGTGTTTTTTCTATTTTTTGGTTTTTTATTAATATAATCGTGCTGTGCCATGGTGTTATATGTGGCCTTACCTAAATCATGTCTGTAGGGTCTACGTCTAAACTCCAGCGAACTTTTTGTGCAAGTTTGCTAGTGCTGAGATAATCAACCATTTGCGCGAGATACTGATGTAGTATGCGTCGATCTTGCGCTTGAATATGTAATTGAAAACGATACATTCCCGCAATTTTTTCTAAAGGCGCGGGGATCGGTCCGAGCAATTGTATACCAGATACCCCATTGACAGGAACCAAATCCGTTAGAAAGTCGACGACTTGCTTTATGTTATGCCCTTGTGCGCGAACAATTGCCATACTCGTAATAGGTGGCAACTGTGCATCACTTCGCTCAGTGAGTGCAAAGCGGGCAAAATCTTGATAGCCATTATTAACTAAGTCTTGTAATAACGGGTGCTCAGGAAAGTGCGTTTGTAATAATACTTCACCGGGTTCGCCAGAACGTCCCGCGCGTCCTGCAACTTGTGTTACTAATTGTGCTAAATGCTCAGTAGCCCTAAAGTCACACGAATACAAACCACTATCGACATCTAAAATAAGTACTAAGCTAACATCAGCAAAATGGTGACCTTTTGCCAGCATTTGCGTACCAACTAAAATACGTGCGCCGCCTTGGTTTATTTCATCCAGTGCTTTTTCAAGGCTACCTTTACGCCGAGTTGAGTCACGGTCGATACGGCTGATCGGGGTGTCTGCAAATTCACTACTTAAAAACTCTTCTATTTGCTCGGTGCCCTTGCCGTTAGGAAATATTTGCGTACTACCACAGTCAGGGCATTGATGCGGTACATGATATTGATCGCCACAATGGTGGCAAATCATTTGGCCTATTGCCTTATGAAAAGTCGCACTGGTGCTGCAGCGGTTACATTCACTCAACCAACCACATTCATGACAAATCAAAGTTGGAGAAAACCCACGGCGATTTAAAAATACCATCACCTGCTTTCCTCTATTCAGGTGCTGGCGCATTATTGCAAGACTGGCATGCGCAATACCGGCTCTATCAGGCTGACCTTTCATGTCGAGCAGCTTAAACTGATTATCGGTGGCGGTTTGTGCGCGCTCACTTAATGTAAGCAACTGGTATTTGTTATTAATAGCTTTATGCAGTGTTTCTAGTGCTGGCGTAGCGCTACCCAAAATAAGTGGAATTTGATGCTGATAGGCACGATACGCAGCTAAATCACGGGCATGATAGCGTAAAGTGTCTTGTTGTTTAAATGAGGCATCATGCTCCTCATCAACCACAATCATCCCAAGCTTTAAAAATGGCAGAAAAATACTCGAACGGGTGCCTATAACAATGGCACAACTGCCTTTTTCGCAAAAACGCCATGTTTGTAGACGTTCGTTATCGGTTAATGCCGAGTGCCATAACATAATAGGGGTGTCAGGAAAGCGACGTCTAAAACGATTGACCGTTTGAGGCGTTAGCCCTATTTCAGGAACGAGCACTAACGCCTGTTCGCCACGTTTTAATACTTCTTCTAGGCATTGCAGGTAAACTTCGGTTTTTCCGCTGCCAGTGACACCTTCTAGCAAAAAGCTAGTAAACCCCGTACTTTGATTAATTGCAGTGCAGGCAATGGCTTGCTCTTTATTTAAACGGGGTTTGCTGCCAACCGTTGGCGAGGTATGTTGCCATTGATTGTCGTGCTCAATGGTTTGAACTATTAGCTCTTTATCTAAAAGGGTATCAATGGTTTTTTTATTAAACCCGAGGGCTTTGAGTTCGGTTAATGATGATTTACCGGATGCTGATAATTGCTTAAGCAAATTAAGCTGTGTTTTAGCTTTTAAAGACGGTAAAAGTGCCCCCTTTTCGCTTAATGTCACCATGTTTATACTGGTTTTATCAGGGCACTCACCTTGGCGCAGTGCACTGGGCAATGCAATATGAATAGTTTCACCGAGTGGATAGCAATAATAACGCGCTGTAAATTTCAGTAGCTCTAAATGCTGCGCAGATAACACCGGTGAGTCGTCAATAACTTCAATAATAGATTTTATTTTGCCTTCGGGGACTGCTGTTTCCGCTTTTAAGCTAAGAATAACCGCTACTTTACGTTGATTGCCAAAAGGGACTAACACGCGCATACCAGGCTGTAATTGAGTCAGCGGTACTAATTGCTCATCCACTTTATAATCAAAGGTGCGAGGCAAGGGGACTTTTATTGCAACTTCAGCAAAACGCATAACAACTCAACCAATTAACGTAATGGTTTAATGTACTAAAAATAGCATTAAAAGCCTACCGACAAATCAGTAATGAATAGGTGTTTGCCGACTTTTTAGCAAAAAGGGTAATTAAAGCTTGTGTGTGTGTGGGTTGTTGGATAAAATTCGCGACCAATAAATTTGTTTTAACGACGTATGGTGCCAGACTTCGGGTTTGGAGAGCGATGCGGCCTTAACTAGAGGTTCCTATGAAAGAAGGTATTCACCCTAAGTACGAAGTAATTTCTGCAACTTGTTCATGCGGAAACAAATTCGAAACTCGTTCTACTCTGTGTAAAGACATTCACTTAGACGTATGTTCTGCGTGTCACCCGTTTTACACTGGTAAGCAAAAGATTTTAGACACTGGCGGCCGTGTTGATCGCTTCAACAAGCGCTTCGGTGCACTTAGCAGCAAAAAATAATTTTTTGTTTCTATGTAAAAAAAGCACCTTAGGGTGCTTTTTTTGTGGCCAAAATTTACTTTCCTACCTGCTTTCTTAGCAATTTTGTATTTATTTTTTTTGCATAACTATTTCCTGTTCTTATTCTGAGTATGCATAAACATTTGCAGACAAAACAGCCAATATTCTCTATATTTTTATTTGTTAAACTTTAAAGATGGTACTCAAATGCAGGTAACGTGAGGTTATTTGTGTTTAAAGTTAAATAAAATTCGGTATTTCACTATTTTAATTTAAGACTAAAAAATACGCTTTATAAAAATAGAATAAGGGCAAAAAGTACCTGTGTTTTTCATTTTTATGACGAATTTATATTTTAAAAATGTCAGGATAATCTAGGGAAGTTGCTGATAAATAACTTAAAATTAACAGTTCTAGCATATAACAGGATAGACCTGATATTGCTTGGAATTTAAAAATAATAAAGGTATCGTAGATTAAACTACCTCTCACTTTAACTTAAATTGCAGGATATAATCGCGTTATGTCAGATTTTCGTGAACAAGCACTACATTACCATGCCCATCCCGTTCCAGGTAAAATCAGTATTGAGCTGACCAAGCCCGCTGAGACGGTTAAAGACCTCGCGCTCGCATACAGCCCCGGTGTCGCAGAACCTGTTCGTGAAATTGCCGCTGATCCAGCAAATGCCTACAAATATACTGGTAAAGGAAATATGGTTGCGGTTATTACTAACGGCACCGCAATTTTAGGCTTAGGTAATTTAGGTCCACTGGCTTCAAAACCCGTTATGGAAGGTAAAGCGCTACTATTTAAGCGTTTTGCAGGGTTAGACTCTATAGATATTGAAGTTAAGCACCGTACTACCGAAGACTTTATTAACACGGTGGCTAATATTGCCGACACCTTTGGTGGAATTAATTTAGAAGATATTAAAGCGCCCGAGTGTTTTGAAATAGAAAAAGCGCTTATAGAGCGTTGTAGCATTCCTGTTTTTCATGATGATCAGCATGGTACGGCTATTGTAACGGCTGCGGGTATGCTAAACGCGCTGGAAGTACAGGGCAAAGCAATTGAAGATGCAATTATTGTATGTTTAGGTGCCGGCGCTGCAGCTGTTGCCTGTATGGAGCTTTTAATTAAATGTGGCGCGTTGCGTGAACATATTTATATGTTAGATCGCAAAGGAGTTATTCATACGCGTCGTGATGACTTGAATGAATATAAGCAATTATTTGCAAACAATACCGATAAACGTACTTTACAAGATGTAATTGAAGATGCCGATGTGTTTGTGGGTGTATCGGGCCCTAATTTATTAGCCCCTGAAGATTTAAAATTAATGGCTGATAGACCCGTGGTATTTGCTTGTTCAAACCCCGATCCTGAAATCGATCCGCAATTAGCACACGCTGCACGTAACGATTTAATTATGGCTACAGGTCGCTCTGATTATCCGAATCAAGTTAATAACGTATTGTGTTTTCCGTTTATTTTCCGTGGTGCGTTAGATGTACGTGCCAGTGAAATAAACGACGAGATGAAAATTGCTGCTGTAGAAGCAATCCGCAGTATTGCTAAAGAGCCCGTACCGGCTGAAGTGCTTACTGCCGCAGGCATCGACAAATTAGAGTTTGGTGCTAAATATATTATACCAAAACCAATGGATCCACGTTTGTTACCACGTATAGCTAAAGCGGTTGCGCAGGCGGCGGTTGATTCAGGTGTGGCACTAATTGATATGCCAGAAAACTACATGGCGTAATTGTTAAGTGTAAATTAGCGCAAAAAAAACCTCAGCATTTGCTGAGGTTTTTTTTGTATAAAGACCCTTCTAGTCTTCATTTAAAATAGGCACTTCTAGTCCCATTTCTTGCATTATTTTCTTCACTTCTTCAGGTACTTTTTCTGCGTTATCTTTACGCAAATCATCATCATTAGGCAGCGGTTGCCCGGTAAACGCATGCAAAAACGCTTCGCATAAAAGCTCGCTATTTGTTGCATGACGTAAGTTGTTTATTTGACGACGAGTACGTTCATCAGTTAATACTTTTAATACATTTAGCGGGATCGAAACGGTGATCTTCTTTACTTGTTCGGATTTTTTCCCGTGTTCTGCGTATGGGTGAATATATTCACCATTCCATTTAGCCATAAGATGTATCGTTGCCTCAGATTATAAATTGCTCACACAGCATCAAAGCGTGTAAATATGCGTGAAATTCTATCGGTTTAAAAAAGATAGTCAAATACTAGTTATTTAGCTATCTAGACATTTAAATGTTTTGACATCTTAAATTGCATGCGCTACCTTTTAGACGTCTAAACATCCAAATTAGTAAAGGTAGCGAAAATGAGTGAAAAAAATAAGGCAACAATTGCTGTTCGTAGTGGAATAGAAGCCGACAAACAGCATGGTGCGGTTGTTCCACCGCTTTATTTATCAACAACTTACTCATTTGCTGACTTTGATACAAAGCGCCAATATGATTATGGCCGCAGTGGTAACCCTAATCGTGACATTTTGGCTGAGGCGCTCACGGAGCTTGAAGGTGGCGCTAAAGGCATTATTACCGCAACAGGCATGGCAGCCGTTCACCTAACAACACAATTACTTAATAGTGACGATACGTTAGTGATCCCTCATGACTGTTATGGGGGCAGCTATCGCTTATTTACTTCGCTAGAAAAGCGCGGCTTATTAAAACTAGAAGTGGTCGATTTTACCAAAAGCGACAGTCTGACACGCATCCTTGCTATTAAACCTAAGCTGATTTGGATTGAAACACCTAGCAATCCTATTTTACGCTTAACAGATATTAAAGCGGTAACTGATACAGCTAAACAGTGTGGTGCACTGGTTGCCGCCGACAACACATTTTTATCGCCAGCATTACAAAACCCGATTAAGTTTGGCGCTGATATTGTGGTGCACTCAACCACAAAATATATCAATGGCCATTCAGACGTTGTTGGTGGCGCGGTTATCGCAGCGACTGCTGAGTTAGGTGAAGAGTTAGCGTGGTGGGCAAATAACATTGGCATCACCGGCGCGCCATTTGATAGCTATTTAACGCTCAGAGGCTTACGTACTTTAAACGTGCGTTTAAGGCAACACCAAGAAAATGCACTCGCCATTGCACAGTATTTAGAACGCTCCCAGTTTGTTGCCCAAGTTTACTACCCAGGTCTTGAATCACACCCTCAACATGCGCTAGCTAAGGCGCAGCAGCTTGGCTTTGGTGCTATGGTTAGCTTTGATATAAAAGGCGATATAAACGATGCTGCAGCGTTTTTAACGCGTTTAAATGAATTTAGCTTAGCGGAATCATTAGGTGGAGTAGAAAGTTTGATTTGTCACCCTGCGACTATGACCCACGCCGGTATGGACGCAACCGCGCGTGCAGAAGCCGGAGTAGGCGACACGCTTATTCGTATCTCGGTGGGTATTGAAGATGTAAATGATTTACTCGCTGACTTAGACAGGGTATTTAATTTGGTGCGCCTAGGGCAAGCCAATCTCGGCCTATCGGCAAAAAGTGGTGCTAGTGAATCATTTGGTTCAGCAAAGTTAAACGCGGCGCATCCGGCGTTATGGTAGTGCATACCAATCTTCAAAATACAAAACATAAATGCGAGTCGGTATTAATATGGTAAATCAGGTTCATAAATTTGGTGGTTCGAGTTTAAGCTCAGCGGATCGCTTTAAAAGTGTCGCAAATATTATTTTAACTCATGCTCAAGCTGGGGATTGTGTGGTGGTATCGGCTGCCGGTAAAACCACCGATACCTTAGTTAAACTGTGGCAAAGCTATCAACAGCAAGACACTCAAGCTATTGCTGATATTGTATTGCTATTGAGTAACCATCAAATAGCTCTGATTGAGCAATTATTAATAGCTAACGCTAAGCACCATGCGCTTGATTTACTTGAAACTGAGCTCAGTATTATTACCAAGCAGGCTAAGCAAGGAACATTAGCTGAAGCTGCGTTATTAGCACATGGTGAATTGTGGTCTGCAAGGTTACTAAGCGCTTACTTAGAACAGCTTAACGTTAGCGCTTGTGCCCATGACGCTAGGCAGTTATTTACGTTAGATGCCGGGCAGCTGCAGCATGCTAATAATCAGCAGCAGTGCTTAAAAGCCATAGAGACGAGTAAAATTAATGTAGTTACGGGGTTTATTGCGGCTGATTTACATGGTGAAACAGTGACCTTAGGGCGAAATGGCAGTGATTACAGTGCCACTTTATTAGCGCGGTATTGCAATGCTAAAAAAGTCTCTATTTGGACTGACACTCAAGGTGTTTTTAGTACTGATCCGCGTAAGGTTGCTAATGCGGTTAAGTATGCGCGAGTGTGCCGTGATCAAGCGAATTTATTAGCGAGGCTAGGTAATCCAGTATTACACGCTAAAACATTATCGCCATTAAAAGATACCGATATAGAATTAGTTGTTCGCAGTAGTTACGATCCTCAAGGCAGTCATACCGAAATAGTTAAACTAGGAATGAGTAAACAAAAACGCTTTTTAACCACAGTAAATAATGTGGATTTACTCATTGTTGATGATCTGAGTGAAGGCGAAGTAGCACATGTTAGCCAACTTATTCAGCATAGTTTGCATCACTTTGAACACGAAGGCGAAATCTACTTACTAGTCCCTGCGTCAGCGACACATCAGGTGGCTAATTATTTTGCTGGCCGCGCCAATATTAGTGAGTCAAACTTAAATGGGGTGGCGATTATTGCACCTGATCAAGAGGTAGCGCCGCTTGGTAAGCAAAGTGAAGCCTTATTACAAACACAATCTATCCAGCCTCGGTTTACCCATTACGGTGAGGGATATACGTTACTATTGACCGATCAAGTACTTGAAAGTGATGTGCTGAGCCTGTTACATGACAAGCTCATTAATAAAGCACAAGAAATAGCTTTAATTATTGCAGGACTTGGTAATGTAGGTGCTGAGTTTATGCGCCAATTACCTGCTCAACTAGCACGCTTATCAACCGATTTTAACGTCAAGTTAGTAGCGCTTTTACGCTCAGAGCAGATGCTGATGAATGCTAATGGATTAGACTGTGAAAGCTGGCAACTTCAATGGGAAAACCATGCAAGCTCCTATAAACAAGCCGATTTATTGTCATACATAGATACTCTTGAGTATGAACATAAAATAGTGATCGACATTACCGCCAGTGAACATTTTAGTCAGCTTTATAGTAAGTTAGTTGAATTAAACTGCCATCTAATTAGTGCTAATAAATACGCGGGAACCGCATCGCTTTCGTGGTATCAAACACTACGTGAAAGCCTTGCTCAACGTGGCTTACATTGGCGTTATAATGCAAGTGTAGGGGCCGGACTACCGATTAATTTTGCCTTGGCTGATTTACAAAATAGTGGCGATAAAATAACGCGAATAGAAGGCGTGTTTTCAGGCACGCTGTCATGGTTATGCAGTATGTATGATGGCAGTAAAGCATTTTCAGATTTAGTTCTAGAAGCGCAAGCTTTGGGGTTCACAGAGCCTGATCCTCGAGAAGACTTATCTGGACGAGATATGCAACGTAAGTTGCTTATTTTAGCGCGTGAATTAGGTATTGAATTGGAACTTGATGACATTTCTTTATCCGCTTTGATGCCCGATGAGTTAAGTGCAGGCAGCTGGAATAACTTTATTGATAATAAGGCTCGTTTAGATGCATTTATTGAGCAGCATGCGCAAGCGGCTCAGCAACAAAATGCTGCACTGTGCTACACCGGGTTATTAGAGTTTGAAAACAACACGTTAAACGCTAAGGTAGGGATTACCTATGTACCAAAAAGCGAAGCGGTTGCGAATTTGACCCCTGGCGATAATATTTTTGTGATTAATACCCAGTGGTATAAGCAAAACGCATTAGTGATACAAGGCCCCGGTGCGGGTAAAGAAGTGACTGCTGCTGGCGTTCACTCTGACTTATACTGGTTGGTACAAAATATTAGTTAGACCATCAAAAAGGCCGCTAATTTGCGGCCTTTTTACTGTTCGCTATATTTAAAATAGCTCTTCTTCAGTTTTAGTGTTTTCTTCAAATATATCATTTGGTTGTGATAACACATACTTGGTAGGAGCGGTGCCTTTTTCAAAGTATTCAAAACGGCTGGTGTAATCGTTTTTATGACTTAATAATCCGGTTTCTAAATCAATACGAATAGAAACTAAGCCTTCAGGTGGTTCGATTGGCGCAGCAGGTTTACCATCCAGTGCGGCGCGCATAAAATCAACCCATGCAGGCTGAGCTGTTTTTGCGCCTGACTCAGCACCTGATATTTGACCACTTCCTAAGTTGTTATTGTAGGTTGAGCGTCCCAGTGTATTACCTGGGTTATCAAAGCCAACCCAAACTGATGTCATCACATCGCGGTTAAAGCCACTAAACCAAGTGTCTACAGAATCATTAGTCGTGCCTGTTTTACCAGAAAGATCGCGACGTTTTAGCGCTTGTGCACGCCAGCCTGTTCCACTCCAACCGGTTTTATGTGACCAGCTACCGCCACCCCAAATAGCACTATTCATTGCGCTGGCAATTAAAAATGCATTTTGTTTAGAGATGATCTGCGGCGCACAATTTGGTGCTACTTGCTCACCTAGCATTAGCGAGCTAGGTGTTGTCGTTTCATCATCACAAATAATGGTGGGATTGGTTTTAAATAACGTATTACCCATTGCATCTTGGATTTGTGAAATAAAGTACGGCTCAATTAGGTGACCGCCATTAGCAAAAGCACTCATCCCACGAGCTAATTCAAGCGGCGTAATGGATGCACTGCCTAATGCCAGTGACTCACTACGATTTATATCTTTATCGTCAAAACCAAATTTTAATAAATGATCGGCTGTTCTTTGCAGTCCAACGCCTCTTAATAAGCGTACGGAAATTACATTCTTAGATTGGGCTAAAGCACGACGAATGCGAATTGGACCATTATAAATAGCTGGGCTGTTTTTTGGTCGCCATGCAACGCCTTGGCTCTTATCCCATTGATTTATAGGAGCATCATTTAAAATTGACGCTAGTGTGTAGCCTTTTTCAAGCGCAGCTGAATATATAAACGGCTTAATATTTGAGCCTACTTGGCGTTTAGCTTGTACAGCTCGGTTATATTGGCTTTGTTCAAAACTATATCCACCAACAATGGCTTTTATGCGCCCGTCTTGTGGGTCTAAAGAAACAATGGCGCTCGCCGCTTCAGGTATTTGACTTAAAATATAGCTATTATCGTCATTTTTGCGCAGCCATATTTGCATGCCTGGGGTTAATATATCGCTTGCTGTTTCAGGCGCAAAGCTTTGGCGATAGCGTGTAATAAACTTACGTGCCCATTTTAGGTTATCCCAAGTAAGGGTTGTGCGCTCGCCGCTTTTAAGTATAACTTCAGCGCTTTTATCGCTCACGCTTAACACCGCAGCCGTTTTTAAAGGGCCAAATTCATTAACAGCTTTTAAAGTGTTTAATAATTTCGACTGCGTTAATGGCGGCTCTGTTTGCGGATCCCACAATATGGCTTCAGGGCCTCTAAAACCATGGCGCATATCGTAGGCATGTAGGTTATTAACTAGAGCTGTTTGTGCTGCTTTTTGAACATCTGATTCAACAGAAGTGTACACTTTAAACCCTGAGTTATAGGCTTTATCTATACCGTAGCGTGACACCATTTCTGCTCGTACCATTTCTGAAATGTACGGCGCATATAAGTCAATTTCAGCTCCATGAAAATACGCGGTAATTGGTTGGTTAGTGGCTTCGTTATACTGCGCTCTTGAAATATACTTCTCTTCAAGCATTCTTCCTAACACCACATTTCTTCTTGCTTTAGCACGTTCTGGATTACGAATAGGATTAAGTGCCGAAGGAGCTTTTGGTAAACCAGCAATCATTGCCATTTGCGCAAGAGTTAACTCTTTTAGTTCTTTACCATAATAAACTTGCGCCGCAGCACCAATACCAAAGGCACGATTTCCTAATTCTATTTTATTTAGGTAAAGCTCAAATATTTCATCTTTTGAGAGGAGGTTTTCGATATGAATGGCAATAAATATTTCTTTTACTTTACGAATGTAGGCTTTTTCTCGTGTTAAAAAGAAGTTACGAGCTAATTGCATGGTAATAGTACTGGCACCTTGCTTTTTCTCACCAGTAGAAATAAGTACTAGCGCTGAGCGCACAATACCAATTGGATCAATACCGATATGATCGTAAAAGCGGTTATCTTCAGTTGCCAAAAAAGCCTGCAATAAAGGCTGGGGAATTTGGTCTATAGTTACAGGGATCCGTCTTTTTTCACCAAATTGGTTGATTAAAAGCCCATCTTTAGTAAATACTTGCATAGGCGTTTGTAATTGCACGTTTTTTAAAACTTGCACGCTGGGAATATCGGATTTAACGTAGTAATAAAGGCTGAGCAATGTAATTAGTGCAAGTAATGCACAAATGATCAAAAATTGTAAAGTTCTTTTTAATAAAATCACTGATATTTCCCTAAACGGACTCCCAATTACAGGTTGAGACTGCTAGTATATATTGATTAAAAATTGAATAATATTTTTTAAGATATAAATTATAACTTGTTTATTATTAAAACAAAGGCAAAGTTGCAAACATGCTAAGTCAACTAATAAAAAAACCGTCACCAATGATGGTAGGTATTGATATTGGATCGCACTCTATCAAGGCCGTACTTTTAAGTGAAACAGAAACTGGGCTTCGACTAGAAGCACTTGCAATTGAACCTATGCCAAAAGGCGCTATGAGCGAGCGTAATATTCAAGATATTGAAGCAATTGGTAATGTGATAATCAAGTTAAAACGAAAGCTACCAAAGTCGCTAAAATTCGCGTCTGTTGCCGTCTCTGGGCAAACCGTGATTACCAAAGTTATTTTCATGGATGTTTCCTTAAGCGACGCTGAATTAGAGTCGCAGATTGAAATTGAAGCCGACAGCTTAATTCCTTACCCACTAGATGAAGTGAGTCTTGATTTTGAAAAGCTCTCTACAAATAGTGCTGACCCGAGCAAAATAAATGTACTGCTCTCTGCCGCTAGAACCGAAAGCGTTGAAGCCAGAGTCGGTGCGTTAAGTGCTGCAAATTTAACCGCAAAAGTAGTGGACGTTGAAAGCTATGCGCTAAGTCGCACTATGGATGTTTACTACCAACAGTTACCATCAGATGCATATGACAAAACGGTTGCAGTGGTTGATATTGGTGCTGTACTCACCTTGATGAGTGTAGTGCAATCTGGTGAGACAATTTATACCCGTGACCAAGTATTTGGTGGCGACCAATACACAAATAGTATCGTTGCTTACTATAACAAAGGCTTTGATGAAGCTGAAATTGGCAAAACAACCGGTGATTTACCTCCAAACTATACATTTGAAGTGTTAGCTCCTTTTCAAACATCGTTACTCCAGCAGGTTCGTCGTGCTGTTCAAATGTTTTTAACCACCACAGGTAAAGAACAATTGGACTATATTGTATTGACGGGCGGCTCAGCGATGATTAAAGGCATTGATAGATTGCTGATTGAAGAATTAGGAATACACACAGTTGTTGTTGAACCATTTGATAAGATGGAAATATCCCCTAGTGTTGATCGTAATATAATACAGCGCCACCGCACTCAATTTGCAATTGCGACTGGCCTGGCGTTGAGGAGCTTTTCATCATGCCACATATAAATTTATTACCTTGGCGTGAGCTACAGCGTGAGCAGTCTAAAAAGAAATTTATAACACTTCTTATGGCTGTGGTTATCGTCTGTTTTGCTGGTATGTATATGCTGAGTGTGTTTTATGGTGCTCTAAAAGAAGGACAGACGTTAAAAAATAATTATCTTAGTTCAGAAATTACAACCCTCGACAATAAAATTCGCGACATACGTGACCTAGACAAGAAAAAAGAAAACTTACAACAACGTATGCGTTTAATTGAAGAGTTACAAAGTAGTCGTAATTTAGGCACCCAAATAATGGATGAAGTGGCAAAAATAGTGCCTGCTGGGGTTTATTTAACCAAGCTGGAGCGCAAAGGTAATCAAATTCATGTGTTAGGCAAAAGTGAGTCTAATAATCGTTTATCTACTATGCTCAGACAGGTACAAAGCTCTTACTTATTAGAGCGCCCGACTATGCAAGGTATTGTTGCTGGTGATCAATCTTCACGTTTACTCAGCGATTTTAATATGGAGTTTTACGTAAAACCATTTGGCAAAATAGGTGAGGTACGTAATGAACCTTGATTTTAAATCGTTTACAGAAATCGATTGGAATGAAATCGAGCTCGATAACATCGGTGAGTGGCCCGTTATTGTAAAAGCAATATGCGGAACTTTTGTAGCTTGTTTGGTGTTGTTTTTTAGCTACAGCTTATTAGTGTCGGATGAAATAGACAGCTACCACAATGCCGTTGCTAAGGAAATTGAGTTACGCACAACCTACCGAACTAAATATGCAGTTGCCAGTAAGCTTGATATTTATCGTGAGCAAATGGTTGAGATGGAAGATAAATTCTCTCAATTATTAAAACGCCTACCTACTTCGAATGAGACGCCAGGATTATTGGACGACCTTTCTTATGTGGGTACAACCAGCGGGTTAACATTTTTAAAAATTGGTTGGTTGCCAGAAGTTGAAAAAGAGTTTTATACCGAGTTGCCAATTAAAATTGAAGTGGTAGGTACTTATCATGAGTTTGGCGAATTTGTAGGGAAAGTGGCTCAACTACCAAGAATTGTCAGTTTACATGACTTTTCTATTTTATCATCTGGCGAAAAGCAGCTAACATTCAGTGTAGTAGCAAAAACTTACCGTTATGAAGAGGGGGTGAGATGATGAAGCAGCTTCTCTTTTTAACCACTGCGATGTTTTTGCTCAGTGGCTGTAACGAGGATACATCGGAGCAAAAAGAATTTATTGATCAGGTTAAGGCAAATACCACGGCACGTATTGAAAAAATACCTGAGCTAGTTAAGTTTGAGCACTTTGAGTATAACGCCAAAGACTTACGTAGCCCTTTTGTAGCACCAGAACCAGAAATTATTCAAAACAAGCTAACACAAGTTAAAAACTGTCTTCACCCAGATCCAGAGCGTGTTCGTCAGCCACTGGAGAAGTACCCATTAGATAATTTAGCAATGAGGGGCACAATAGGATCGAACGGCAAAACATGGGCGCTCATTACAGCTGCTGATGACACCTTGCACCGAGTAACAATAGGAAGCTATTTAGGCACCTATGACGGAAAAGTAAGCAGTGTTAATAGTGACTATATTGAATTAGTAGAATTAATCCCTGATGGGTCAGGTTGTTGGAAAGAACGTTTGACCAAATTAGAAATGTTAGAGGCGGCAACCAATGGCGCAAATTAATAAGAAAAAAGGTATACCCTATATGCACAAAGGTGAGTGTTCGCATCATCGTATTTTATCTGCTTTATTGTTTGTTTTTTTACTACTAATGACAAAAGCCGTAAGTGCAGCCCCTTTACTCTATGACGTTCGATATAATCCATTGCTTAAAGGTGAAACCGAATTACAGCTAGTTTTTGATGAAGAGTTGCAGCAGCAACCAGCAGTACAAGTTTTTAATAGCCCTGCAAGAATAGAGCTACTATTTGATGGGGTAGAATTAGATGAAGGGTTGACGAATATCGCTATCAACCAAGCTGGTATCAGTAACATCACGAGTATGATGACCAGTGCGGGTTTAAAAGTGACCATTAACTTGGACCGATTAAAAATTTATGAGACTGAAGTAAACAATAATTTAGTTTCTATTAGAATTTCTGATAACCCACTCACAGAGCAAATTTTAGCAACCAGCGAAGATAAGCCTGCTTACACGTCTAATTATATTAACGGTATTCAAGCAATTGACTTTCGACGTGGAGAAAAAGGTGAAGCGAAAGTACTTGTTTATCTACAAGATACTCAGGCAGCTGTAGAGGTGCATGAAAGCGGCGGAAAAATCATTGCCGAGTTTCATCATACCGATATTTTAGATGATTTATTGTATGAATTAGATGTACTTGATTTTGGTACTGTGGTGAGCAGTATTGAAACGTTTAAAGAAGATAACCTTACACGTTTAGTGATTGAACCGAACACTGCATTTGCCTATACCTATCAGCAAATTGAGAATATTTTTACCTTAACGGTTGAGAAAGATGAAACGCAAAATGCCTACTTAGATGGTGGTAAAGAGTACTTGGGTCGTCCTATGACGCTTAATTTTCAAGATATCTCTGTTCGTGCTGTGTTACAGATTATTGCCGGTTACAATGATTTTAACTTGGTAACAAGCGACTCAGTGACAGGCAATATTACTCTTCGCCTTGATGGGGTTCCGTGGGATCAGGCGTTAGATGTCGTGCTTAGAATAAAAGGCTTAGACAAACGCATGGACGGTTCTATTTTAATGGTTGCACCATCTGAAGAGCTGGCTGCCCGTGAAGCAAAAGAGTTAAAAGCTAAACAGCAAGTTGAGGATTTAGAGCCACTTTACAGTGAATACATCCGCTTAAATTATGCAAAAGCAGAAGATTTTGCCGACTTATTAAAAACAGATACCAACAGTATTATTACAGCCAGAGGGAGCGTGTCTGTTGATCAACGTACTAATACGTTATTAATGAAAGACACTGCAAAAAGTATTGAAAGTGTTCGTCGTATGGTCGAAACTTTAGATATACCGGTTAAACAAGTGGTTATTGAAGCGCGTATGGTAACCGTACGTGACAACGTAACTGAAGACTTGGGGGTTCGTTGGGGGTTTAGTGATCAGCAAGGCTCAGACGGTGTTTCTGGCACATTAGAAGGAGCTGAAACTATTTCTAATGGTAATATTCCTAGTCTTTCTGATCGACTTAACGTTAATTTACCAGTGGCGAATCCATCGGCGAGTATAGGTATGCACATTGCTAAATTGGCTAACGGAACATTAATTGATTTAGAATTAACCGCCCTTGAAGAAGAAAACAAAGGTGAAATCATTGCAAGCCCACGCATTACTGCTGCTAATCAGCAAAAAGCGCGTATTGAGCAAGGTACTGAGATCCCTTATGTGGAGTCAGCTTCAAGTGGTGCAACAACCGTAAGTTTTAAAAAGGCGGTACTAAGCCTAGAAGTGACACCTCATATCACACCCGATAACAAAGTTATTTTAAATTTAATCATTACTCAAGATACCCGAGGGGATACGGTTCAAACAGGTACAGGCCCAGCGGTTGCCATCGATACGCAACAAATTGAGACTCAAGTACTCGTTGAGAATGGACAAACGGTAGTGTTGGGTGGTATTTTCCAACAGCAAATTATTAATTCGACCAAAAAAGTACCTTTATTGGGCGACCTTCCTTACGTAGGAAGACTATTTAAAAGCACAAGCGAGTTCAATGAAAAGCGCGAACTGCTGATTTTTGTCACACCTAAAATCCAAATAGACTAAATATTTAAGCTATCTAGGTTGAATACCAGCCTAGATAGTATGGGTATGTAATTTAGTTATCGTGGTGTGAACACTTCCTATAAATGTACAATAAGACAGTATATAATTTTGATCATGTACTGTACTGCGGATGTATTTAAGGCTGCGTTTATGTTGTTTGTAATTCAGGCTCTTGTAAAGTTACCATGCAAAAGCTTTCATGAAGCAACAATGTAGTAACCTTAATTGCATAAATTTTAACCCTAGAAGATAAACTTGCCTATAATAAGGTGCTTTTTTGTTAACCAGTGGGTAATTATTTAGTTTAATTACTCGTTATATGGCTTTTTATCCTAATTGACTTGAAATACCCGACCGATTACTGAGATAATCCCTTTCTTAATTTTGGGGCCAGGTCGTTAGGCGGGGTTTTATTTCAAATTTTAGAGTTCGTTTGTACTAAAAGATATGGCTGAGAAACGTAATATATTTCTAGTTGGCCCCATGGGGGCTGGCAAAAGCACGATTGGTCGTCACATCGCTGACCAATTACACCTTGAATTTGTTGATTCTGATCAAGAAATCGAACGTCGCACGGGCGCAGATATTGCCTGGGTATTCGATCTTGAAGGTGAAGAAGGCTTTAGACTTCGTGAAGAATCTGTTATTGGTGACTTAACCGAAATGCAAGGTATTGTACTTGCAACCGGTGGTGGCTCAGTAATGAGTAAAGAAGTTCGAAACAAGCTTTCGGCTCGCGGTATTGTTGTATACTTAGAGACACCGATTGAAAAGCAAGTTGCACGTACGCAACGCGACAAGCGTCGCCCATTACTGCAAACAGAAGAAGCACCTCGTGATGTACTTGAGCGCTTAGCAGAAGAGCGTGAACCATTATATAAAGAAGTAGCTGATTTTGTTGTACGCACTGATGAGCAGAGCGCGAAAGTTGTTGCTAACCAAATCATCGAGAAATTGGATTTTTAAAAGCCAGTATTAAAAAGGACTAACCCAGCATGCTTGAATTAACTGTTAATTTAGACGAGCGAAGTTATCCTATTTATATTGGCCAATCTGCACTTCAAGATACAGGCCGTCTAATCCATCACATTGGTGATTGTCGGCCTATCATCATTACTAATGAAACGATTGCACCGCTGTACCTTCAACAGTTGCTTGATTCATTAGCACAGCTAAACCCACTGCATTTTATTATTCCAGATGGTGAGCAATATAAATCACTCACTTGGTTTGAAAAAATTTCGGCATTCCTACTTGAGAATAATTGCGGCCGTGACACCTGCTTAATTGCATTAGGTGGTGGCGTTGTAGGTGATTTAACTGGATTTGTTGCTGCTTGTTATCAGCGTGGCGTCCCTTTTATCCAAATACCAACCACTTTATTATCTCAAGTTGATTCTTCAGTTGGCGGCAAAACAGCGGTTAATCACCCGCTAGGTAAAAATATGATTGGGGCTTTTTATCAACCCCAAGCTGTATTTATTGACACACGTTCGTTGCATACCTTACCAACACGCGAGTTTGCTGCAGGCATGGCTGAAGTTATTAAGTATGGCTTGATTTACGATACTGAACTGTTTGCTTATCTAGAGCATAACATCGCTAAATTACAACAATTAGACGAGACGTGTTTACAGCACATCATCTTCAGATGCTGTGAAATTAAAGCGCTCATTGTTGCACAAGATGAAAAAGAGCAGGGCCTTCGTGCGTTGTTAAATTTAGGGCACACGTTTGCGCATGCTATTGAAGCACAAATGGGTTACGGTGTTTGGTTACATGGAGAAGCAGTCGCAACAGGTATGGTGCTTGCTGCAAAGCTTGCTTATACTCGCCAAGATTTAACACGAGAAGATGTAGAGCGTATTGCTGCATTAATAGCGCAATATAGCTTACCAATCGAGATACCTAGCGATATGACCAGTGAGCACTTTTTACTGCATATGCGAAAAGATAAAAAGAATAAAAAAGGGACTATCCGATTCATTTTACCCACTGAATTTGGTCAATGTGCATTAGTTGATGATGTGTCTGATGATCAAGTCAGAGCATTGATCGAGCAATAAATGCAGTCACAAATTTTACCGAGCCGTGCGGCTTTGGTGGATAGAATCGCATTGCAATTTGAATATGGTCAAAACCTAATTGTTTTGCTGGGCACTTCTGGTTTAGGTAAAAGCTATTTGCTTGAAACCTTCATCACTGATAAATATAACGATTTTAATAAAGCGTTTGTGCAAGTTGGCGCTCAAATGACTGATGTGCAATTGATGACTCAATTATTAGAGCAAAGCTTTAATGCCCCTTTAATTGATCACAACCTGAGCTTATCACAAAACTATTATCAATTAGCGAAGCAACAACAATGCGGCGCGTGTTTATGGGTTATCGATGGCGGCAGGCACCTATCTGAAGAACTAATTGCAGAGCTCGAGCTGTTATCAAAAAGTGCGCCCAGTGTGCTTTACATTATGATTGCATCGCAATCTAAATTGCCGTTTAAAGAGGCAGTTAATATTCATTTAGAGCCACTAAACTTGGTTGAAAGTAAGCAGCTAATGGGATGGTACTTCACGGCGCTACCTTATGATGAAGACCCTGTATTTAAAACCTTTTTAGTTGAAGCCCAAGGTAACCCAAGTCTTTTATTAGCCTGGCAGCCTAGCGAACAAGTTGCTGATATTATCGTAAAAGACAAAGTATCTTGGCGCTTACAGTTGCTCACACTATTACTCATAATTATGTTATTGATTATTGGCGTTGTATACAAAGCTGATATGACCCAATGGTGGAAAAATGCTAATCGTCAAAGCGATGAGCAAGTCCTCACAACCGCTATTACAACCGAGCAAGCTATTCAAAATAAACAACAACCGGTTAAATCACCAACCCTGTTTACTTCGCCACAGCCTATAACTAAAGAGCCAACTACAGATGAGCGTGCCCACAATGACGTGCCAGCAATTGTAGGAAGTTTAACTGAGCCATCGACTTTAACTGAACAAGAAAAGCCAGCATCGCCGCCGGTTGAAGAAGCCATTAGCGTACCTGAGGTGGTAAAGCAGCAAAGCCAAATAGTAAAAATACCCAGTAACTGGTACCTAGAACAACCTGAAGATAATTTTGTTATTCAGCTATTAGCCGTAACTCAGCAGCAGGTAGGCAATGAGTTTATTGCTGAACATAAGCTAGAAAGTATTACCAATACATATCAAACTAAGCGAAATGGTAAAATATGGTGGGTGGTAACAACAGGCAGTTTTGCTAACTTAAATGAGGCAAAACAAGCACTGCAAGCACTCCCCGCTGGAGTAAGAAAAAATAAACCTTTCTATAAAAAAATTAGCAAAATAAAACAAGAAATTGCACGAGTTGATCAGTAAACTCAGTGACTTTAGTGTAAAATCGCGCAACACCGAATTGAAGTAAAGAGCCAATGCAGCAAAAGAGTAGAGCCTTCCTTAAATGGGCTGGCGGAAAATACAGCCTCGTTGAAGATATTAACGCGCGACTAAATCAAGCAAGTAAACATGCAGATACCTTGGTTGAACCTTTTGTTGGTGCGGGCTCAGTGTTTTTAAATAGTAATTTTAAACACTATGTACTTAACGATATAAATGCTGATTTAATCAATTTATATAAAGAGCTCAAACGTTCGCCGGATGAGTTTATTAGCGATGCAAAAAAACTATTTGTTGATTTAAATAACCATCCAGATGCGTATTACGATTATCGTGTGCAGTTTAACCAAAGCAGCGATGTGTATGAGCGAGCTATTTTATTTTTGTATATGAACCGCCATGGCTATAACGGATTATGTCGCTATAACTTAAAGGGCATTTTTAATGTGCCTTTTGGTAAATATAAAAAGCCTTATTTTCCTGAAAAAGAAATGTACTTTTTTGCCAACAAAGCACAAAAAGCAACATTTACCTGCTTAGGCTACGATGATGTATTTAAACTGGTCCCTAAAAATGCGGTGATATACTGCGATCCGCCCTATGTGCCATTAAGTAAAACCGCATCGTTTACCTCTTACGCTAAAGGCGGATTTAACTTAGATGATCAGGCTAATTTAGCTAACTTGGCTGAGCAAGCGGCATTTGAGAATAACACGCCAGTCCTTATTTCAAACCACGATACCGTGTGGACACGCAAAATTTACAGTCAAGCATCACTGGATAAAATTCAGGTTAAACGTACGATTAGTCCAAAGGGCGGTTCACGAAATAAAGTGGATGAGCTAATGGCTATGTATTTAGCACCGAAGTCACGGTTGCATAAATAGCCAGTACAAACAATACAAACAGTACTACGGCAATAGCTATCAGCGTAATTGGAGAGTGGTACTTAAAGTCTGTTTTGCGCTTATCTTCAGATTGAACACCAAAAAATGCAGCCAGTACGCTTTGTAACGCGCTAAAAAAGTGCTGCATTTAATTAAAATAATGGCTTGATTGAAGAGGGCTTGTGTTTGTCATCAGTACCCGTTAACAACTCTAGCAAGTCTAAGTAATGAAACTGAGCGCTACGACTATCGCCTGTTAACCAAGAGGCCCAAGACGAATCTTCTTCAATTTGAATGCAACGGGTTGCGCTATTATTAATAGCGTTGGTTTGCTCTTTATGAAGACAAATGTTGGCTGAGCCTAAATCTTGCTCAGTATTTGAGCAAAGCGATGTTGCTCCAATAATAACACTTACCGACGTGATTAATAATCCAATTTTAAAAGCACGCATAATATAAACCTAATGATTTAGTTCTTCGCGCAGCATAACAAAAACTGCTTAAATAATACACTTTATTTTTTTTATTTGTATTGTGTTTTAAATACTGAGTGACACCCGCTTAAAAACTGATTTTTTTAATTATAAAGCCTACATCCTCAGCAGGTTATTCTTTTTCATGAATAGCCGCAATAAGGCTTTAACATTACTTATTTGGCGCTATTTTTAAAGGTGCTACTTGGGTAACTTCGCTAATTAAGTTACATTAACGGCATAAATTATTCATTAACGGATTAGCGATGCTCAACTGTGAACAAAAATACTTAATAGCGCCCTCAATATTATCTGCAGACTTTGCACGATTAGGCGAAGATGTCGACAAAGTGTTAGCCGCAGGTGCTGATGTCGTTCATTTTGATGTAATGGATAACCATTACGTGCCTAACTTAACGATTGGCCCAATGGTATGTAAAGCACTTCGCGACTACGGGATTAAAGCCCCGATTGATGTGCATTTAATGGTAAAACCGGTAGATAGCTTAATTCCACAATTTGCCGAGGCGGGTGCATCAATTATTACCTTCCATCCAGAGGCGAGCGAGCATATTGACCGTACTTTGCAATTGATAAAAGATGAAGGTTGTCAAGCAGGCTTAGTGTTCAACCCTGCAACAAGTTTAAGTTACCTCGATCACGTAATGGATAAAGTAGATGTGATCTTATTAATGTCAGTAAATCCTGGGTTTGGTGGGCAAAGTTTTATTCCACAAACACTCGAGAAACTGCGAGAGGCAAAACAACGCATTGTTGAATCTGGACGTGATATTCGTTTAGAAGTAGATGGCGGTATTAAAGTAGATAACATAGCCGCGGCGGCTGAAGCGGGTGCAGATATGTTTGTTGCAGGCTCAGCTATTTTTAATCAGGCTGATTATAAAACGGTGATTGATGAGATGCGTCAGCAATTAGAAAGTGTTGAATAATGAAATATGATGCAGCGTTTTTTGACTTAGACGGCACCCTAGTTGATAGCGTGTACGACTTGTATATGGCTTTAAATTTAACACTTAGCGATTTAGCGTTTCCAATTGTCAGTCAGCGATTAGTTGAAAGCTGGGTAGGTAATGGCATTGAGGTGTTAGTGAAACGAGCCCTTTGCGGCGATATGCAAATTAGTGAGCACCTCGATGAGGCTTTAAGCGAACGAGCTATCAATCTGTTTTATCAACATTACAGTGAGCAGGTCGGTGAATACAGTGTGTTATATCAGCATGTTGAAACTGGTCTTGCTGCTCTCAGTGGTATGCCTAAAGCACTTATTACTAATAAAGCACGCCGCTTTACTGAAATGCTTTTAGATAAGCTCGCTATTCGCAGTCATTTTGAAGTGATTGTTTGCGGTGACGACATGGCAAAAAAACCGTCACCTGAGCCGCTATTATTTGCTTGCGATGCATTAAATATAACGCCTGATAAAGCGATTATGATTGGTGATTCAAAGAGTGACATACTCGCAGCGCAAGCCGCTAACATTGACGTGATAGCGCTCACTTATGGGTATCACCAGGGAGAGCAGTTAGCGGATTATAATCCGCAGTACCTATGCGATAACTTCTTAGCTATAATACCGACACTAACACAGCGTTAAGCATTTTTAATTAAGTAAAAATAAAGGAAAATCATGAGTAAACCAGTAGTATTAAGTGGCATGCAGCCAACCGGTGGTATGACAATAGGCAACTATGTTGGCGCTATTAACCAGTGGGTTAAGCTACAGGAAGAATATGATAGCTACTTTATGCTTGCAGACTTGCATGCAATTACCGTACGCCAAGACCCTGAATTATTGCGTGCTCGTGTACTCGATGGCGTTGCGTTATATACGGCATGCGGTATTAACCCAGAAAAAGCGGCATTATTTGTACAATCTCAGGTACCTGAGCATGCGCAACTTGGCTGGGTATTAAACTGTTATGCGCAAATGGGTGAGCTTAATCGCATGACCCAGTTTAAAGATAAGTCGGCAACGCATGCTAATAATATTAATGTGGGGTTATTTGCTTATCCGGCTTTGCAAGCGGCTGATATTTTACTGTACCAAGCAGACAAAGTACCTGTAGGTGAAGATCAAAAACAGCACCTTGAACTAACGCGTGATATTGCAACTCGCTTTAATAATGTTTACGGCGATATTTTTACGCTGCCAGAACCGTATATTCCAGAGTTTGGTGCGCGAGTAATGAGCCTGCAAGATCCACTGAAGAAAATGTCTAAGTCAGATGAAAATCCAAATGGCTTTATTATGATGTTAGACGAGCCGAAAAAGATTGAGAAAAAGCTTAAAAAAGCAGTTACCGATTCTGACGAGCAAGCGCGTATTTACTTTGATCGCAAAGAAAAGCCAGGTGTATCTAATTTACTTACGCTACTAAGTGTGGCAACTAAGCGCTCAATTGAAGAGTTAGTCCCTGAATACGAAGACAAAATGTATGGCCATTTGAAAAAAGACACCGCAGCAGCTGTTGTCAGCATGATTGAGCCAATTCAAACACGTTTTAAAGAAATTCGTGAAGATCAAACACTTCTTAATGACATCATGAGAACAGGGGCTGAAAAAGCCAGCGCGCGTGCAGAAACTACATTAAAAGCAGTTTATGATGCGGTTGGGTTTATTCCACGCCCATAAGCGCGTTAATTTGCAGATACAAAAATGCCGCTAATTTAGCGGCATTTTTTATATTTTAATGTTTGTAGCAGAAATACCCGCAGACTCACAGGCTCTAACTATAAATTTATAACCGTAAGGCATGCTTTGATCAGGCGTTATTTCAATAATTTCGTAATCATTGAGCTCGATTGACTTACTCTCTGTTAATTTCTTACAACGTGAATAACTGTCTGCTTCATAACTATAGGCAAACATGGCAATTAAGCGCTTACTACGTTCAAAGTAGCCTTTAGTATCTAAAAACTGCCTAACCGTTTGAGTGTTCTCATCTTCGCCTTCTAAGTGAATACCAAATGTTTTTGTCTGAGCGCCGTCATTGTCTGAAGAGGGGAGTTTTTTCTCTATTTGCTCACTCAACTTTTCTATGGCTTGCTCTTGTTCAGCGGGGGATTTATTTGCGAGCGATTGGCTATTTTCAAAGCTATTTACTATATCGTTTAATACTTTTTCAGGCGGTTTTTCATCAATAAATGCAATCAGACTTACAAACACTACCGTCGCTAAAAAAAGCGGGTTAATACAGTTAGAAGTGGTGAGTAGCTTTGGCTAATAAACTTTATGCGATCAGATCCAAATGGCTTGATTAGTAATAACACTATGATGTAAAAAGGCAAAATAAGTTGTAAGCCGAGCAGTGTTGCCAGAGTTATTCCTAGTGTCTAAGGCGGTAAATATAATAAAGTGGCAAAGTTACGAGTGTAATTAAAGTGATGAGCTGATACCTAAGTGACTTCATTTACAATGCCACTAGTACTTGCTCAAACAAAGTTAGCAATACTGGCATAAAATACCAAAATAAGTGCTTTACCGGCGAGTGAATTCCATAGTTGATTAAACTTAGGCCAAAATTTTATGATCAGCGCAATAATAGTAATAGTGGCACATAGCCACGTTAACTTAAAAATGGCTAGAGTTATAAACGCAAGCAGATAAAGTTTTTGCGCGGTGTTAAGGTTAAACCATATGCTTTTTATATGGCTAAGCAGTTTAACTTGGTGTGGTTGCCAGCTTTTTTGCTGTTGCTTAAACTGCTTATTAGCACGCCATTTTGCAATTTTTAAATACCTTAACACCGACTTTCCTTATCTAAAGCGTATTACCGTTATTTATTTAATAACGGTTTTAAGTAGTGCCCAGTATGAGAGCGCTGGCATTCAGCCACTTCTTCTGGTGTACCTGCAATCAGTATTTCACCGCCGCCAGCACCACCTTCAGGGCCTAAATCAACGATCCAGTCGGCTGTTTTGATGACATCTAAATTGTGCTCAATCACTACAATGGTATTGCCATGATCGCGCAGACGATGCAGTACTACTAATAACTGCTCTATATCTGCAAAGTGCAGGCCTGTTGTTGGCTCATCTAATATGTATAGCGTTTTACCGGTATCACGCTTAGAAAGCTCACGTGCTAACTTAATTCGCTGTGCTTCACCACCAGAAAGTGTTGTAGCGGCTTGGCCTAAGCGGATATAAGAAAGTCCAACATCCATTAGGGTTTTAAGTTTGCGTGCTATAGCCGGTATTTTATCAAAGTAGTCATGGGCATCTTCAACGGTCATGTCGAGCACTTGGTTGATGTTTTTGCCTTTATATTGTACTTCTAAGGTTTCGCGATTATAACGTTTACCCTTACACACATCACACGGTACATAAACGTCAGGTAAAAAGTGCATTTCTACTTTAATAACGCCATCACCTTGGCATGCCTCACAACGCCCACCTTTAACATTAAAGCTAAAGCGACCTACTTTGTAACCACGTGAACGGGCTTCTTGAGTACCCGCAAACAGCTCACGAATACCGGTGAAAATACCGGTATAAGTTGCAGGATTTGAACGCGGTGTGCGGCCAATAGGACTTTGGTCAATATCAATCACTTTATCAAAGTGTTCAAGGCCTGCAATTGACTTGTAAGGTGCCGCTTCTGCGGTTGTGGCACCATTAAGCTCGGTGTGAGCGAGTTTAAATAAGGTGTCGTTAATGAGTGTAGATTTACCTGAGCCCGATACACCGGTAATACAGGTCATTAAGCCAAAGGGTATTTTTAAATCAACATTTTTTAAGTTATTACCGGTAGCGCCAAACAGCTCTAACCATTTATCGTTAGTAGCATGGCGCTCTTTAGGCACTTCAATTTTACGCACCCCCGATAAAAATTGGCCGGTAACCGAGTCTTTGCTTGCTAAAATATCATCGCGCGTACCTTGAGCAATAACATGGCCGCCATGTACGCCAGCACCTGGACCAATATCAATAATATGATCAGCGGCGCGAATAGCGTCTTCATCGTGTTCTACAACAATAACGGTGTTACCCAAATCGCGTAAATGAACTAAGGTTTTCAATAAACGGTCGTTATCACGTTGGTGCAAACCAATTGAAGGTTCATCCAGTACATACATAACACCCACTAACCCAGCACCAATTTGACTCGCTAAACGAATACGTTGTGCTTCGCCGCCAGAAAGTGTGTCGGCGCTGCGCTCAAGTGATAAGTAATTTAGGCCTACATTTATTAAGAACGATAACCGGTCGCGAATTTCTTTTAGAATTTTTTCGGCGATTTGGCCTTTTTGCCCAGTTAAATGCAAACCTTCAAAAAAGCTCATCGCCTCACCAATACTCATATGCGTAATGGTTGGCAAGTTAGTTTGACCAATAAATACATTGCGTGCTTCTTGGCGCAAACGTGAGCCTTTACAACTAGGGCATGCTTGGCTGGTTTGATATTTGGCTAGTTCTTCACGCACTGAGTTTGATTCAGTTTCGCGGTAGCGGCGGTTCATATTGTTTAACACGCCTTCAAATACATGATTACGTGTAATTAAATCGCCGCGGTCATTACGATAATTAAATGCAATTTTAGTATCACCAGAGCCATCTAAAATAATTTTTTTATGTTCTTTTGCAAGCTCTTGATAAGGAACATCTAAATCAAACTCGTAATGCTGTGCAACTGCTTGCAACATTTGATAATAGTAAAAGCTGCGTTTATCCCAGCCTTTAATTGCACCGCCAGCTAAACTTATTTCAGGGTTATGAACCACGCGATTAGGGTCAAAGTATTGCCTTACACCTAAACCGTCACAGCTTTGACAAGCCCCGGCTGGGTTGTTGAACGAAAATAGACGCGGTTCAAGCTCTGTCATCGCATAGCCACAGGTTGGACAGGCAAAATTTGCTGAAAACAGCATTTCTTCAGCATTGCTATCGTCCATAAACGCAATGTTGGCAACGCCGCCTGACATTTCAAGTGCTGTTTCGAATGATTCCGCGAGACGTTGTTGCTGGCCGTCTTTGACTTTAAAGCGATCAACCACGACTTCAATTGTGTGCTTTTTATGTAGATCTAGTGGTGGTGGATCAGATAGGTCGCACACTTCGCCATCAATACGTGCGCGAATGTAGCCTTGGCTTGCAAGCTGCTCTAATAGCTTTACATGTTCGCCTTTACGGTCTTTAATAACAGGCGCCAAGAGCATTAGCTTTGTGCCCTCAGGCAGTGCCAGCGCAGTATCGACCATTTGGCTGATTGTTTGCGCCGCGAGCGGTAAATTATGAGTCGGACAGCGAGGTTCGCCAACGCGTGCAAACATCAAGCGTAAATAATCGTAGATTTCAGTAATAGTTCCCACGGTTGAACGTGGGTTATGCGAGGTTGATTTTTGTTCTATGGAAATAGCAGGAGAAAGGCCTTCAATATGATCTACATCGGGCTTTTCCATTAATGACAAAAACTGCCTTGCATAAGCAGAGAGTGATTCAACATACCGGCGTTGCCCTTCTGCATACAGCGTATCAAATGCAAGTGATGACTTTCCTGAACCAGATAAGCCAGTAATAACAATTAGTTTATCACGTGGGATGGTTAGGCTGATGTCTTTTAAATTGTGCGTGCGGGCGCCTCGGACTTCAATGTT
The DNA here is from genome assembly GCF_000239875.1 of Pseudoalteromonas sp. BSi20311. Classification (NCBI taxonomy): domain Bacteria; kingdom Pseudomonadati; phylum Pseudomonadota; class Gammaproteobacteria; order Alteromonadales; family Pseudoalteromonadaceae; genus Pseudoalteromonas; species Pseudoalteromonas sp. BSi20311. The sequence continues at coordinate 54,689 of NZ_BADU01000157.1, forward strand.
TTCCATGCTATCTCGTTTATTGCCAAAATTATTTGCTCAGTATCGCATAATACGCTGCAATATTAATCCTTGATCATCGAAAAAATCCTTAGTTATAGACGATTAATTATTGCCAAGCTTGTGATAGAATCCTTGCCTAATTTTTTAACACAGTAAGATCACGCAAATAATGACCGCATCTTCACTTAATTCACGAGAAAAACGCGCCGCCGTATCGTTAGCGAGTGTGTTTGCATTTAGAATGCTCGGCTTGTTTATGCTGATGCCTGTTTTAGCTATTTATGGTCAAGAGCTTGAAGGCTTTTCACCTATCTGGATTGGTTTTGCAATTGGTGCGTATGGTTTAACTCAGGCCGTATTACAAATCCCAATGGGGAGACTTTCCGATAAAATAGGTCGTAAAAAAGTGATTGTCGGTGGTTTGGCGGTGTTTGCTTTAGGTTCGGTAATTGCCGCTTTGGCAGAGTCTATTCAAATGGTGACGGTAGGGCGTGCGTTACAAGGCATGGGAGCTATAGCCAGCGCATTATTAGCGTTTGCATCAGATTTAAGCCGAGATGAACAGCGCCCCAAAGTCATGGCGGTGATTGGCATGAGCATCGGTATGAGTTTTGCGTTTGCGATGTTATTAGGGCCGATAGTGGCAGCTTCGTGGGGCATTGCAGGCGTATTTTGGCTAACGGCTATTTTGGCTGTGTGTGGTATTTTTATAGTCACTATGCTCGTTCCCAGTGCAATAAATAAAGCCCCTAAAGGCGATACGCTTGCCAGCTTTAGTGACATCAAAAAATTGATTAAACACCCACAGCTGGCACGTTTAAATGCAGGCGTATTATTGCTGCATCTAACATTAACGACTATTTTTGTAGTATTACCAAGTCAACTAATTAAAGATGGACTTGTGGCTGAAAACCATTGGCAGCTTTATATTCCGGTTTTATTTTTAGCGTTTTTTTTGATGGTGCCAGTAATGATAGTGGCGATTAAAAAAGAGAAAGAAAAACAAGCCTTTATTGGTTCAGTGATGGTCTTAATAGTCAGTATGTTAAGTATGTCGATATGGGCCAATAGCGTTGTTGGCATTGCGGTTTGTATGCTGTTATATTTTGTTGCGTTTAACTTTTTAGAAGCCACTATGCCGGCTCTTGTGTCGCGTATTGCTCCAGCAAGCCAAAAAGGCTCAGCCATGGGGGGGTATTCATCGAGCCAGTTCTTAGGTGCTTTTTTAGGCGGTATGTTGGGTGGGTATGTAGCACAAACCACCAGTACGCAAGCTGTGTTTGCGGCGGCGGCACTTGTTGGGGTAATATGGCTTATTATTGCGTGGAAAATGCAAGTCCCACCGAAAAGCAAAGTTATTAGTTTAATGACCCAATTAGATTCTGAAGAGCAGGCACAAACACTGGCTTCTCAGTTAGTTGCTTTACCCGGCGTAATAGAAGCAACCGTAGTTCGCGATGAAAGTCGTAGCTACTTAAAGATTAATGATAAAGAATTTGACCTAGACCAAGCCCGAAGAGTGGCTGGTTTAATCTAACGTTTATAGGAGATGGTTCCATGGCACGCGGTGTGAACAAAGTAATTTTGGTTGGTAATTTAGGGCAAGATCCTGAAGTTCGTTACATGCCTAATGGTAATGGTGTAGCAAATATTACCTTAGCAACTTCAGATAGCTATAAAGATAAAAACACTGGCCAAATGGTTGATAAAACTGAGTGGCACCGTGTGGTATTTTTTGGCAAGTTAGCTGAAATTGTGGGTGAATACTGCCGCAAGGGATCACAAATTTACGTAGAAGGTAAACTTCAAACCCGTAAATGGACTGATCAACAAGGCCAAGAAAAATACACCACAGAAATCGTTGTCGATGGCTTTACGGGTCAAATGCAAATGCTAGGTGCACGCGGTGGCGATCAACAAAGTAGTGGCTATCAAGGTAACCAAGGTGGTCAACAAAGTAGTGGCTATCAAGGCGGGCAACAAAGCGGTGGTTATGGTCAAAATAACCAAGGCCAAAATAGCCAGCAAGGCAGTTATGCTCCACAGCAGCAATCTGCACCTGCTCAGCAGCCAGCACCGCAGCAAAACAACCAATACCAGCCACAGCAGCAAGGTGGTTTTGCACCACAACAAAATAGTGCACCACAACAGCAAGGCGGGTTTGCACCTAAGCCACAAAATGCACCGCAAGGTGGCGCATCAAACCCTATGGAACCAACAATCGACTTTGATGACGATATCCCGTTCTGAGGAATACATAAATAAAAATTGTAGATTAAAATTATTAAGGGCTTGTTTTTACAAGCCCTTTTTTGTATTTGTAAATTTTTATGTTGACAATGACCTCTCTAGGCACTATACATAAATAAAATGTTGATAAAGAGGTGTTCAATGTCACAAATTAGAGATCTGATTTTTAGTAACGGTGAGCGATATCCAATCTTAATGGAAGAAAATGGGTTACCTAATTATTGGGTGACGTTGTACGTTACTGAAAAATTGAGAACATCCCACACACAGTCAGCAATATCTAATTCACTTGGTCATCTAATCCATCTAAAGCTTTGGGAAAATATTAATGATAGAAATCTTGTCTCTGAGTTTGAGCAAGGCCGCTTATTAAATGACGAGGATGTTTATTCCATACGAGATCATTGCACATTAGATACAAGGAGTTTAAAGAAGTGGCTAAAGACATCCGAGAAGAATGTCGTTAAGTTTGCTGCGGCATCGACAGCTAGCGTAACACCAATACAAAAAGTATCTAACGATCATGCTTCAAACCGAATGAGTCAGATAGCTTCTTATCTTGAGTTTTTAGTTAGAACTATTCTCAAAACGAAATTAATTGAAGAAGAGGTTTCAAATAATATTGAAGCCATGAAAAGCCTACTTTTGGCAAATAAGCCTAAAGGCAGCAGTGGCAAAGGACTTACTGCTGATCCAAATACTAAAGCTCCGCCTCCTAAAGCGTTTGAACGAATTTTAAGAATCGTTAAGGAGACTTCACCTGATAACCCATTTAAGGGCGAAGAAGTTAAATTTCGAAACGCAGTGATATTTGAGGTGATGGAAGCAACAGGGATGCGTGCCGGAGAAATTCTAGGCTTGCAGATCCAAGACATTGATTTTCAGAAAGGAAAGGTAGCAGTTGTTCGTAGGCATGACGCTGTTGAAGATCCTCGCAAGAAACAGCCAGTGGCGAAAACTAATGAACGCTCGATTCCTATTGATAAAAAAATCACTGATAGGTTGCGTGACTACATCATGGATAAAAGAGCGAAAATACCTGCTGCTAGAAAGCACCCGTATGTTTTTGTTACGCATAAACATGGTAAATATCACGGTAAACCAATCTCGAATAGCACCTTCGTTAACAGAGTGCTGAAGCCTGCGGTTGCTATCCATCCAGAATTACTTGAAGAAATTACTCGTCATGGTTTTCGTCACAATTTTAACTACAAGCTTTCTAAGAGGATCGATGAGATTAATAAAGCGGCTAAAGAAAACCCTAAAATTAAACCTATTAATGAAAAGAAAGAAATTCAGATCCGAAAAGAACTGAATGGGTGGAGTTCAGATAAAACCGCTGAAACTTATAACCTGAGACACATTCGAGAAGAGGCTGATCGAGTGATGCGAGAGGATATGGATCACTGGACTAACCGAGCTAAGAAGGACAAGTAGTATGCAATTAAAGAAGAATAAGGCTCTAGTCAGCCAGCACACAACGAAAAGCGGCTATCCGTTTTATTTTTCGGATATTGAGTGGAGGCTAGACGGTTCAACCGTGATTAATTTCCAGCGTTTAACCGCTCTTGAACCAGAAACCGAAGATGGTTTTAGAAAAGCTTTGTGCCGCTACGCTGAAGAACTTTCGGCTATGCATACTTTTAATATGTTTAATCGCTTCAATGCTTACATGAAGACTACAAAAGAAGGTAAGCTGTCATTGCAAGGGTTAACAAATTATCGAGCGTCATTTGATTCAGATAGCGAGTATAAGCTAGGAGCACTCAAGGGATTCTTGTTGGCTTGGCATGAGTGGGGATTCAATGGGGTCAGCAAGGAAATTGCAGATTATTTAGAAGAGCTAACTCTAAAAGGAAACCCAAAAGGTAATGCGGTAAAAGGCGCTTGCCCATATTCTGGCCCTCTAACACATAATGAGCTTGGAGCTTTAATTGACTGGGCATCAAATGCCTTTACTAAGGAAACTCTTAATTTAAAAGAATATTGTTGTTTTATGGCGTTGGTTTTAACTGGCCGTAGATATGTTCAGATTCGCTCATTACGTTCAGTAGATTTAATTGTTAGGGAAGATTCAAATGGTAACGACTACGTTATCAATTGCCCTAGAGCTAAACAGCGTGGTGTTGGCTTTAGGGAGCAATTTACACCGCTGCCAATTAATGAAGACTTGTATCTTCTGCTTCATAATCAACGTAACCAATCAATTCAGTATGTTGAATCTAGCTTAGGAGAAAAGTTACATGACTCTATACGTGAGCAGATCCCAATTTTTGTTGAGGAAACAAGAGTTAATCGGTTATCAAGTATAGAGGAGTTAGAAACAAGACTTTCACAAACGCCAGACTACTTACATATGGCTGCTGATTCTGCATATGAGTTATTGCGAGGAGTAGCGATTAAAAACACAGCCTGCTCTGAAAGAACAGGTGATTACATTAACTTCACTGCTTCACGTTTTAGATATACCAAAGGAACAAATCTAGCTCGAAGAGGGATTAGTGGTGTTGCATTAGCTGCTGCACTGGATCATACCGATACGCAAAATATTGGTGTGTACACAGAAAATACTGAAGAAACAGCAAAGCAAATTGATGAAGTAATGGCTCCTATGCTTGCGCCATTAGCTCAAGCTTTTTCAGGGAAATTAATTGCATCAGAACGTGATGCTGTTAGAGCAAATGACCCGAACAGCCGAGTGAAAAATGGCAAGTCTGAAAATGTTGGTAACTGTGGAACTTATGCTTTTTGCGCTTCTGGATATAGGGCTTGTTATACATGTTCAAGTTTTGAGCCTTGGATTGAAGCACCTCATGAAGAAGTTCTCAATGAGATCTTAGCTGAAAGAGATAAGCAAAAAGAGTTAGGAATATCCAACAATGTTATTCAGTCTACAGATCGGCTTTTACTTGCAGTTCAACAAGTTATTGTAATGTGTAAGCAAGAGCTGTCAAAAGAGGAGTGCGCAAATGGCTGATATTATTCACTTTCAACCTAAGCATGAGATAAGCGCTAAGCAAAATCTAGACAGTTTTATTGAGCACTGCAAGAACACATTAACACTCTATGATGATCAAGGCGGTTGGCAAAGTAACAATTGGCAACACAAGCAAAAAAATCGGTCAATAGCGATGACTTTTTCCAAGTACAGAGCAAAGTCAAATCCTGCGAACTTTGACCCTTTGGATGAACCGTTCTTGTCTTTTGCAAAAGCTTATATCCGCTATAACCAGAGTATTAAAGCGGTATCCAGCGTAACAAATAAAATGGTCGCATTGCGTATGTTACATGACGCTCTAGTAGCCGTGCATGGTATTGCCAATGTACTGAAAACTGATGGACTGGTAATTGGTGAATTAGAGACTATCACTAAGCAAAGAGTTACCAATAAAGATCGAAGAAATAAGATTGGCTATCAGATTGAGATATTATTGGAGTTCATTCGAAGCAAGCGAACAGTGCCTGCACTTCAATCGTGGGAAAACCCTTGGCCTAAGGTGGGGGCAAAAGCCGAAAGAACAGATGAAGACTCTCGTAAATGGCAAGATACTCGTTGCCCAAGTATGCACCAGATGCTTGCTTTGGCTGATTGTTTTTCTAATGCAGAAACTTTAGAAGATAAATACTGGTCAAGCGTTATCACTTTATTGATGTTTGCACCGGGAAGAGCTGGGGAACTATCAGAGCTAACCGTTGACTGTTTGCACCGAGGTGAAAATGGGGCGCTTGGTGTGAGGTGGTATGCTGAAAAAGGTTTTGGACATACGATCAAATGGGTTCCAGAATCTTTAGAACAAACGGTCATTGAAGCGCATAGCAGACTTATGGAAATTGGAAAGCCTGCAAGGGAAGCTGCTAAGTACGCTTATGATCACCCTAATGTGTTTATGCGCCACGCAGGTTGCTGCACGCCAGACGACTTTGCAGAAAACAAACCGCTAAATGCCTATCAATTTGCACATGCGATGAGCTTTACAGAGCACTCTATAACAAGCATGAAAGCTAAAACGAGTCAGTTTAGCAGCGTAACAGCATGGAATATGGTTGGTGGTAAAAATACAAAGTGGGTTCAAAAATTAATTGCCTCAGGTGAGCCTACTTATGAAGATTTAGCAAGCTTTGTTGCTTCAGAATATCAAACTCACGACTGGCCTAATCTACCTTCTATTCAACGCCCAGTATGGGAATCTTTAGTATTAATAAGAGATCGTGAGTTCCACAATGACTTTGACGTTAGAGAATTCTCATGGCGATTACCAAGCGTTAATGAACTTAATGCTCAATTAGCAATTAGAGACAAGTTAAAAAATCCACCTAAAACATTATTCCAACGTATGGACTATAAAGATGAAGACGGCTCTGATATTCGCTTAACTTCACATCAGATCAGAGTTTGGTTATCAACTAATGCTGAGCGTGGTGGTATGGATGCATGGCAGCTAGCTAGATGGGCTGGGCGTGCTCGAATTAACGATAATCGTCACTATGACTTACGCACACAAGATGAACGTGAGCAGCAAGCGAGAAGTATTCTTGAGTTTAATGAGAGACCAACAGCGTTAGAAGCGATTAAGCTGAATTTGCCTGTTAGCTACAAAGATCTAGGGGTAAATCGTATCGGTATAGCCGATGTAACTGAGTATGGTATGTGTGTTCATGATTACGCAATGTCGCCATGTACGAAAGGCGGTGAGTGCATGACATGTAAAGAGCATGTTTGTATCAAAGGTATGCCAGAAACACTTGAACGCATAATACGTCTAGAGGAGCAGGTCGAATCTCAATTCAATAAAGCGACAGAAGATAACGCTGATGGTGTTTTTGGTGCTGACAGATGGGTATCGCATTTGGGTTGGAAACTGGCCCATATTCGCACACAACGTGAGCGGCTCGAATCAGAAGATACGCCAGAGGGGGCAATATTGTGGATTCCACCTGAACATGACCCTAGTCCTGTAAAAAGAGCACTTGAGCAAAACGATTTAGAAATCAACGCTAGTGATCAAGATCTTGTTGAAGAATCTGAAGTCGCAATGTTATTGGGGATCGAAAATGCCTAAAAAAATCATTACTGAAAAAACATTACCATTAGCATTACATGAACTCGATAAGTGGTCAGGAAAGCTCACTTGGAATAGTTTTGCTGAGCAGCTTGCAAAGGTGCTTGGGGAAGAGAATATTAGTAGACACACACTGCTTTCCTACCCTGCTTTAGTTGAAGCTTTTAACGACAGAAAACAAAGCCTTAAAGAAGCAACTAAAGACGAAGAAAAGGACATTACACTTGAGTTTGCTAAACAGCAAATAGCCACTCTTGAAGCTAAAGTGGAAAGGCTGGAAAAGCAAAACGAAAAATTGCTAGAACAGTTTGTCCGTTGGCAACATAACGCATATATGATGCCCAATGTTGATATGAAACTATTAGATAGGCAACTTGATAAGCCTTTACCTGAGGTTGATAGACGATGACCAAAGGAAAAAACGGACAGCAGATTGCTCAAGAGAATATCAAACTGGTTCAGGCTTGGATTGATGAGCGTAATGCGGCTAGAGACTGGCACGAGTATGAATACAGCGGCAAAATTAATCGTAGAGTATTAGCTGAAGAGCTGGGTTTTGCAAAGTCTGTATGTACGCAGAATAAGGCCGTCAGAGCACTAATTGAGGAAGCTGATAGCTATTGGTTTCGCAAGATTGATGAAGATAAAAAGTCTCATGAAGCTGCACGAGAAAGAGCTGAAAAACAATCAGGTATGGCGGCAGTAAGCAACAATGCGCTGACACAAAGAATTGCTGAGTTAGAAGCCGAAAACAGACAGCTACAACGTGAATTGATCAAATTTAAAAAACAGCAAACGTTGGTTCAATCTGGCGCAGCAGGGTTCAAGTTATGAGCGAAGTTGTCCACCTTCGTCAAATCATTCAAGTGAAGAAGCAGAGAGCTAATTCATACGCAACAGTTGATCTTGTCAACGCAGATGGTTCGATTAAAAAACGAGACAGAACAACCGTTGTTAAATTTCCAGAGCACGCCCAAGATACAGCTACAACAGGTAGTTTATGGGAAGTCTCAGGTAGAGAGCGACTTAATCACTTTACCATTAATGACTTTCCATTAAGCGAGTACACCATTGATGCAGATAACATCAAGTTTCTGAAACCTTCAGGCAGGATTTTATCTCGTTGGATAAGCAACAATATCAAAGGTATCGGCAGCGTTATAGCTAATCGTCTTGTTAGACATAAAAAACTAGCCCAACTTATTGAAACGCAGGATACAAACGCTCTGCTAAACATAGCAGGAATGACTGAAAATCGTGTTAAGGACTTAATAGAAAGTTGGCCTAGTGAGGCTCTTTTTAACACAATTAATTGGCTTGAAGAGCAGAGTTTGCCACTGGGCTTTGGTGAAAAGCTAGTGGCGATATTTGGTGAAGATGCGATTGATAAAATCAAAGAGCACCCTTTTATCTTAGTAGCAATGGGGGCTGCTTTTGAACTGGTATCACAACTTGCACTAAGACTTGGCTTTACATTAGAAGACGAAGTTGTTGTTGCTGGCATCGCTCAATATGCGGCAATTAATCATGCCAATAAGACTGGTTCAACAGTGATAACCATTGATGAACTAAACAAAGAATACGCTAAGCTCATGAACTCTGACACTCCAGAAAATGTTGGGGGAATAGCCTGCGAACAAGGTCTTTTAGTAAAGGTCGAAGATGGTTATCAAGTTTACGGGAAAGCATTGATGGAAGCGGCTGTAGCTCAGTTTATTGTTGATGCACACCAAAAGCCATCAGGAGAAGGTTGTCTATTGGCTGGCTGGGAGTGTAAATTATCAACAGAATTGGTCGAGGCAGCTTTAACGGACTATGAAAGCACTCTAGATTTTAATTTAACAGTCGATCAGCGTGATGCTGTTGTCGGTGCTGTACTTTCTCCTGTATGCGGCATTTCAGGTGGTGCAGGAACAGGTAAAACAACGATACTAAAAGCTGTATTAGGTGTCTATGACCGAGTAGCACAAGGAATACAGTGCTATCAAGTGGCTCTGGCAGGCCGTGCAGCACAGCGTATGGCGGAAAGTACCCAAAGGCCAGCCCAAACCATTGCCAAGTTAATTAGTGAGCATCTAGGCGACAACAAGCCTGATTTACCTGAGCAAATATTGTTAGTCATAGATGAATCGTCAATGGTGGATCTTTTGTCTATGTATCGACTAGTTGGCATATTGCCAGATGCAGCTAGAGTAATCTTTGTTGGTGACACTGCTCAATTGCCACCTGTAGGTAATGGCTTAGTATTCCACGCCTTAACTGATACTCAGATACCATTTTTTAACTTAACGCAGGTTAAGAGGCAAAACGAGCAAAGTGGAATACACAAGTTTTCGACATCTGTTAGAAATGGGCTGCTTGAGCCTCCAGAGTTAACTAAAAATACACTAAGAGAAAGCAGAGATTGCTCGATTGAAACAAAGCCAACTGTCGAAAGGCTTATCAAGCTTTGGCAAGAGTCTGGCGGGATTACTCAGAGTATTGTTTTATCACCCATAAGAAAAGGTAAATTTGGTGTAGATAACTTAAATCTAGAGCTGCAAGCATCAGTAGGTAATGATAGGCAAGCTATTTACTTTCAAGACTCATTAAGGGGCTGGATTCCTTGGATTACATCAAAAGGTTCAAGGTTATTGAAAGGTGATCCTGTATTAGCCACTGCAAACAATTATGATGAAGATGCAGATCTAAGAAATGGTGATTTAGGGCTTGTTGTCGAAGTCTTTGAACAACCTGATGAAGATGGTGTTGTTGCCGTTATTGAAGTAAACAACACCTTAATTAACGTTACAGCTAAGCTATTGGAAAAACTGCACCTTGGGTATGCCATTACTATCCACAAATCACAAGGTTCTCAATGGCCTAATTGCTTTGTCATGTTACCTAATGAAGCGAAAAAAATGATAGATCAAACGTTGCTATATACCGCATCAACTCGTCCAAGTGAAAGGCTAGTTTTGATGGGAGATGAACAAGTAATTGACAGGGCTATTATGGTTGGTTCAAAAGCTCACAAGAGAAATTCTTATCTAAGAGAGCGAATAACCATAGTAAAAAATATCTAGAATAAATTGTTGATATTTTTTAAAAACTGTTCGTAACTTGCACAGTTTAGATATTGTTGCTATGTTAGTTCATGACAATGGAATTAAAAAAATAACAAGGAATTTTTTATGAAATATTATTTCGTACTATTATTAACCCTCATATTTTATTCTTTTTCTTCGTATGCAACAGAGTCCTATGACTATTATGTTCAGTGCGAGTCTTGTACGTACTCTCAAATGGAGCACAAGGCAAAAGAAGCTGCTAAGACTATTGGAAGGCAAGATGTAGTTGTATTTTCTACGGAAACTTCGGTCATTAAAGCTTTTAATATAGATGTAGAAATAGAATCAGAGCCGGGTTATCAATATGTTGAAAAGTACTCCTATGTTAAGTCTGTTAGTGCTGAAACACAGAACCAATTTAACGAGGTATCTTCAACATTAAGAGAAATTAGGGCTGGAAATTCAGTAGATTATACAGGCCCTAACTGTCCTACTTCAGAGTGTTTGACAACTGTAGCTGGTATGGGGTCGGTTACTTCATGGCTCACAGGTAAGTTTGTATTCCCTGCTACAATGAACTCCGTAATGCAGAAAATTCTTAGTAAAATAACAGGCACTCCACCAGAGAAGTATAAAATATCTGTATGTTTCGATGATGGTATTTGCGTTGAATTTCAATTTGAGTATTTATTTAGTTCTTTTGGTTGGAAAACTACAGGTGTAACAAGTGCAAGTGGTCCTTCAGGAGGAACTGGTTCACCCACAGGAGGTCAAGGCTCTGGCGGAGGCGGTTACATTGTTTGTGACACATGGGTTACATATACAAACACAACCGCTGATGGGACGTATTGTGAAGGTTGGCGTTACGTATCTGTTCATTAGTAACGATAACTATTTAAATGTGTGAAATGGAGATGCTATGAAAAAGCTAAATTCAATAACAATAGTGATTATATTATCCTGCATTTATTTTTTAGGCTCTATGCTAGGTTATAGCTTTATTTTTGAGCCTTTAGGCCAGTTCATGACCTCTAATATGGCTCTAAACAAACCAACTGAATTGATGAGTAACATAATGCTATCTATACAACATTTTCTTGTTGCGTTAATTGCAGCTTTACCTGTTGCTATTATGATGCTTAAAAAATTCAAAGTGGATAAATTGATATTCATTGTATTATCTACTTTACCTGTTGTGTTGATTGGGGGGGTAGGGATTTTGAATGTTAATGGTGGCAGCAATATTTTCTTAATTGCAAAAGATATATCAATAATTATTTTAACACCACTTATAGTAACGTACTTGTTAAGGAAATTCGAAACGCAGAGACATCATAATTGATTTTAAAGGCTGGCTAACGTTCATTTCAACAGCCGCATTCAGTTTAATGTGTAGTTATTGAAGAGGAATTTTGAGTAGAAAGCCATAATCATAATAATACTTAAAATACATACATAATTGTTGATTATAATGACTGTATTGCTTGATTATAATTATATAGTAAACGTTTTTAATATTTATGTTGATTAAGGTTTTTTGAACTTTGTCAGATAACTATAATAATAAGGGTGCAAGACTTTTTACTCACTCACCCTTCTTTTGATTTATGTGTTCATTACCGTTCTGACCAAAGACAAAATATTAAATGTTGAAAAACAATCTTAAAAGCCGCTGTTTAGCGGCTTTTATTATTAAAAAAAT